>CAZDWP010000001.1:0-1643 GCA_964508985.1 uncultured Herbinix sp.
GCCTCTACATATTCATCCAGAGAGATATATTTACCCTCAAGGTTTCTAAATATGATATAATCCTTCATCTTATCACTAAATTTCTCATCCTTTAGGCAACCAAACTTTATAAATGGGCTAATATCCTCCCAGAATTTCTCGTAGCTTTCTCTTTCAACCTTATACATGCCAGTAAGCTTGTCTGCAACCTTCTTTGAGATATATTCGGATATCTTCTTCACGAATCCATCATTCTGCAATGCGCTTCTGGATACATTAAGCGGCAGATCCGGACAATCTATTACACCCTTTAGGAGCATCAGAAACTCGGGTATAACCTCCTTAATATTATCTGCTATAAATACCTGATTGTTGTAGAGCTTTATGACACCTTCGATAGAATCATATTCAGTATTAATCTTAGGGAAATATAATATTCCCTTTAGGTTGAAGGGATAATCCATATTCAGATGAATCCAGAATAAGGGCTCCTTATAGTCATGAAATACATCTCGGTAAAAATTCTTGTATTCCTCTTCTGTACAGTCATTGGGATGCTTTGTCCATAGAGGCACTGTCTCATTTATAGGCTTTGGCTTCTTATCCTCTTTCTTCTCATCATCCTCTTTATCATCCTCAGGTGTATCGGCTTCCTCTACAACCTTTCCATCCTCATCTACGATTGTAGATATTACCTCATCCTCTTCTTCCTCTATAGGATCGTTTGCATTCCTAAAATATATCTCCACAGGCATAAAGGAGCAGTATTTATCAAGAACCTCCTTAACACGGTACTCATTGGAGAATTCATAGCTTTCATCATTTAGATAGAGGGTAATCTCAGTTCCTCTTTCGATTCTGCTTCCCTCACCCATCTGATACTCTGTACCGCCATCGGATTCCCAGAATACGGGAGCAGCGTCATTTTGCCAGGACAGGGTATTGATTGTAACCCTATCAGCTACCATAAATGCAGAATAAAAGCCTAAGCCAAAATGGCCAATAATTTGGTCATTGTTGGTCTTATCCTTATACTTCTCAAGAAAATTCTGAGCCCCTGAAAATGCTATCTGATTGATATATTCCTTTACCTCATCAGCAGTCATTCCGATACCATTATCGGTAAATGTTATGGTCTTTTCATCAGGATTTACACTAACCACTATTTTGTAATGATTATCCTCAGGTATATCAGCCTCACCCATAATTTCTAACTTCTTTAATTTTGTTATGGCATCGGCTCCGTTGGATATCAACTCACGGATAAATATGTCATGATCCGAATATAACCACTTCTTAATAATAGGAAAAATATTTTCCGAATTAATCGATAAACTACCTCTTTCTGTACTCATATTTTTCTCCTTTCTCATTTTTTTTCCTTTTAATAGATATCATAATACGCAGAGAACAAAAAGTCAAGATAAATTTAGCACTCTACTGACTAGAGTGCTAACAATTAATCTTATTCCTCTTCGTATATTATTCCCTTATTCTTAAGAAACCTTTTTACCCATCCATCCCATTCTATATCCAGTGTCTTATCTAGGGTAAAGGTCTTTATAGCGGTTCCGGTAATAATATGAAGCTCATTCTTCTCAAAACGTATGTTAAGGTACAGGCCACCCACGTCATCTGATCTAAGCTTTCCACCAAGGGTTTCA
>CAZDWP010000001.1:1653-44675 GCA_964508985.1 uncultured Herbinix sp.
TAAGCTTATCGACCAAAGCACTGGGCAACTGAAATACTATCTTCATCATTAAGGGTGATTTACTGCCTCGAATTATCGAAAATGCAATCTCCCTTATCTCTCCCCACAACACATCTGTATCTCTTTGCTCTAGCTCCTCTTTTGAAAAGAAATTTTCATGAAATTGTCCTGATACATGAAAGCTTGTAAATGTCTGAAGCTCCATTTCCTTTAATACGAACTCGTCAAACAAGGAATTAGTAAGAAGCATTGCCATAAAGGTCTTTACTTCCTCAATCTTTAATGAAATCATATCTTCTTATGCCAACCTGCTCTCTATTATATTTAAATTAAGTGGATTTTATTTCATTTTTAAGCAGAAACTCTTTTTCTTTGTGCTTGTATATATTCTTTCTTATTACAAACAATAAGGTCAAATAATATTTTAATTAGGGAGGACAAAACCTCCGTTGTTAGCTACAAAAATTATAATTACTGAGGAGGTAAATACCTTGCATTTTGAGCCATACAAAAAAACCTACTATCGCTTCCCTTCCACGAAAAGCGTAGCCAAAATAGATAAGCACATGTATTTTCCTGAAAAGCCCGCCCATGCTACAGATGATAACAATTATGATCACCCTGCAAATTCATATATGCCTGAAAGAGAACATAACTATGATTTTAAATAAATAAGAGCAATATAAATAATAGCAATATATGTGCGGGGTAGAATGCATAGAAGAAATACTTCATGCTTTTACCCTTTTTCCCGTTATAAAACGCTATCGGTATTATAGACAAAGCTGAAAACGCCTGAACTATAGTACTGCTAAGTATAAGCATTGCTATGGCAAGCAAAATCTTGCTTCCTCTAAATAGATAAAATGCAACTATAAGCAGTACTCCCGTGAAGCCATAATCTGTCCGCAGCAATGCGGCTATAAGGCTAAAGCCAATAGTAATCAAAGCATTAATTATATTTAAATAGAACATATTCTTACTGTATTTCTTTTCAACAAAGCTCATCAGCCATATAGCTAAAAGCCCTAAAAATAAAGTAAAGAATATATTCTGATGCCTCATGAACCTTCCTATCACAACATCAAATAAATTCGCATCTTTGAACATATTTACTAGGTCAGCTTTAATACTTACACCATCAAAGCCTGAATTATAAAATGCTAAGTCAAAGGGAATCTCTGAGATTAAAGCAAAGATACCAAGTCTCGTTAAGTACTTCTTAACATTTCTTGTATTATGAAAACCTTCTACCAGTAAGAATGCAAAGATAGGAAAAGCCAACCTTCCTATTATTCTCCCTACAACATAAAACTCTGAATCACTAGGAACAAATACAGCCGTAACATGGTCAATAAACATAGTTATAATAGCTATTAGCTTTAATGCAAATGTACTCATATCATTTTACCATCCTTATTTTATATTTCACCCACCATAAAAACACTTTAAATATGCATCCTCTTATTTAGCTCCGTCCTCATGTTATCACCCTCAAATAATATCAAGGCTGACAATGATATAATGCTTACCCCCACACATATAACCGACGGAAACAGTACGTTAACCCATCCGAATATAATAAACAGTGCAGGAACAAAGCCAAATATAGCGTCTATAAGAAGATATATTATTAAATCTCTAACACCAATTTTAAGTATTTTGGCACCTACGGCCATGACTATCATTGCAAGAACGCATACTGTAGGAATGACATAATCCAGCGACCAGCCATACCAGCCCATGGATCTGTCCCACAAAAATGAAAGAACACTTATAATTCCCACCTGCCATAGGATTGTCTTTGCTATATTATTCCTATTTTGTATGATAAAGAAAAGGCTAATCCACATGGATAGCACCCCAGCCGCGACTAGAATGGACCACAAGGATTCCTTTGTAAATAACATGTTTACTGCAAAGCTTGCCACCACGCCAACTATAGATACCATTATCAATATGCGTATGAATATATTAAATTCCTGATAAATCGTAGGAATATGAGGGAATACATCCTCCGAAGGTTCTCCCTTATCCTCCAAAATGCTTGCACATAATGGGCAGACAGTATGTTCACCCCTAATATTGACCTTACAATGAATACATTTTTGCATATATAAACCTCCAAGCCTATGTGGAATCTATATTTCCTTAGCATTTGATGATATAGTAATAGGTATATTTTCATTTGCCAGGTAACGGAAAAAGTTCTTCTGGATATCGGTACCTATATAGGGAGAAGTAAAGCTTACCACCAGATTATTCTGATATGAGCAAATGGCAATCTGGGGTCTCTTAGCACTGACAAAACAATTGAACATATTAATATATGGTGCCAGCTCTTGGCTGATTGTTATCTTCCCCACGTTGGACAATGTCGCTGTTATTCCTTTATCGCTTAGCCTGGTGGCTAATCGTAGTATCTTATCCTTTATTACTAAAGGAACCACCCTCATTATGGGATTATGTTCTAAGGATAATAAGCGATTCATATGCTTTTCAAGATTTTCCTTCGTAAGCTCTCTTTCAAAGCTATCCTTAATCGAGTCTATGATATTCTCTAGCTTATCACTTGTTGCATTAAAATCATAGCTTATATTAATAGCCGCAAAGAAATTTCTTGCAGTTACCGACGGAAAATAAGTCCTTAGATTGACTGGAACAGATAGCACTACAGGGGTTTTTCTACTTCTCACAGGCATCTCCTTATAAATAGACATAATAAATAATGCAACTAGATATACCGTGAGTGTAGTATTATGCTTTCGGGAAAGATCAAGAACGTCTTTGACCGGCATTAATCCCTCGATAATCTTAATTCGATTATCGAGCTGTCTTCTACCTTGAATTCGATAAGCTTTTGTTATTTTAATCTTCTTAGGTATTCGTTTGACGCTATAGTGTTTTTGAAAGCTGTCATCCATCTTCTGTGAAAGAGATGCATCATAATCCAGGGTAGGAAGTGCTCCTAAAAAATCATCTTTATGTTTTAAAGTTATATAATAATAAAGAAGTGTTTTTAAGAAACCCAGTGCACCGGTACCGTCTGTAAGAGCATGAAACACCTCCAAATTAATACGGTTTTTATAGTAGGTGACCCTAAATAACAGGTTCCTACGATTGCGTTTATAAAGCATACTACAGGGCAGCTTACTTTCCTCTGTAACCTCAGGTCTAAGTTCGGTGTTCTCAAAATAATACCAGAAAGCTCCTCGTCTTAGAACAGCTTGGTAAAACGGAAAAAGAAGCAGGGTTTTATCCACAGCCTCCTGAAGAATATCCTTATTAATATCATCCTTCAGCTCACTGACAAAACGAAATACCTTAGTATCCCTATCGTTGCTATTTGGGGGGAATATCTTGGCAGCATTATCTAGTTTTGTCCATTCCACAGGCTTTCTTCTGGTCATTTATATTCTTCTCTTTCTTCATAAATATATTGAAATTTATTTTCTTAAGAATCTATTTATTATCTCATAGCTTCGTTTAATATGGACAAATCGCTTCGGTAAGGCAAAGAAACCATGAAGTGCGTCCTTCATCTGATATACATCTACCTTATTCCCATGCTCAGTAAGCTTCTTTCCGTAAGCCTCTCCCTCATCCCTTAAAGGATCATACTCTGCAGTAATAATCAAGGTATTAGGCTGATTAGTCAAATCATCCGCTATCAAGGGAGCAAGATAAGGATTATTTAGGTCATCCTCGGAGCTTATATACATATCCATATAGTCTCTAATCCTTTTTGATGTTAACAGGTATTCATGTCCATTCTTCTTAATGGATGGGAAGCCCGTTTCATCACTATGGTCATTGTGAGTAGAGGGATATAAAAGAATCTGCTTTGATATATTGAATTCTCCCCTATCTCTTGCCATTAGCGACACCGCAGCTGCAAGATTTCCTCCTGCACTGTCTCCTATGATTGTAATGTTATCAGTCTCAACATCAAATAGGGTGGAATCAAGAAATATTTCCCTAGTAACCGTATAGCAATCAAGAAGGGCACAAGGGAAGCGGTGCTCAGGTGCCAGACGATAATCAACCGACACAACCAAAGCCCCGGTTTGCTTGGCCATATTTGTACATACATTGCTATAGCTATCGATATTACCGATTACCCAACCGCCGCCGTGAAAGAATATTAGAACACGTGGAGGAATATCTTCAGAGGTATCCGGTGGAAGAAAAATTCTTACTGGAATATCATGATCTAGTCCCTGAATTTTGTGATCCCATATACTATATCGCGGTTTTAGATAAGCATTAACGGCAGTATTTACCTGGCGATGAAGCTTATAATTTTTCTTAACGTCCAGATCCGGATATGACAATGCTTTTAGTGCAATTCTCATTGCTTTGTTGATTGCCATAAATTCCTCCTATAATTTTATGTTTATATTTTAAATGAGTTATATATAAAAGTCAATTATCCCTTGTTTTAGTACTTATATTCCTTTTTAAGTTCAATAGTCTTACTTAGTCTAATATCCCTGGACGATGAACCCACCTGGATTATAAAATCACCGGATTCTACCACGAAGTTGTGTTTCTTCTCATCAAAAAAGCCAAAAGAGTTCTTATGAAGCATAATATCAACTATCTGTTCTTCCCCAGGCTCCAGATAAACCTTATCAAATCCTTTTAATTCATGAGCCGGTCTTGACACTGAGGCTTCATTATCAGCAACATATACCTGAACTACTTCAGCACCCGATACCGTTCCGGTGTTCCTTATAGTTATACTAATCCGAGCATTAATATCCTCTTCCATGCTCGTCTCATCAAGTGCAATTTCCAGATTGCTGTATTCAAATGTAGTATATGACAGACCGTGACCAAATGGAAATTCCACGTCAATATCATAGCTATCGTAATACCTATAGCCCACATACACGCCCTCATTGTAGGTAACCTTTCCATAGGTACCGAATTCACCAAATTTATGGGCAGGTGAATCCATATGATTTTTGGGAAATGTCTCTGTAAGCTTCCCTGAAGGATTAACATCACCAAGCAGTACCTTAGCCAGAGCTCTTCCACCCTCCATACCAGCATAATAGCTCCATACTATAGCCTTTGCCTCTTCTGCCCAAGATTCCATCTCAATCGGAGAACCCGCGATTACAACCACAATAGCATCTGGATTTACCGCTAGCACCTCACTAATAAGTCTATCCTGGCCATAGGGAAGCTTCATATCCTGGCGGTCCTTACCCTCTATATCATGGTCGTGATCCAGACCGACTATTAATATTACTTCCTTAGTTTCCTTTGCCAGCTGTACAGCCTCATGAAGCAATTCCTCCTGACGGCTCTTTACTTCCTCTTTTAGTCGTTCATTATAAAGACGCTCCTCTTCCTTCTCAGTCTCCTGCTTTTCTAGGCTGTCCTGCTGCCAGTTAAGCTTCTTTTCCTTCCTTGATGGAACATAATAGCCTTTGGCGTATTTTACTTCTGTATTTCCACCTAATTCCATCTTCATACCAAGAAGAGGTGATATCTCATAAAGAGCCTTAATCTCAGCACTTCCTCCACCTCCTGCATGAAGACACTCTCCATTTTGTCCAATTATGGCAAGCGTTTCAAGGCTATCCTTTTGTATGGGAAGACGACTATTCTCGTTCTTAAGCATAATAATGGATTCCTGTGCACACTTAAGTATAGCCTCACGATGAATCGGGGAATTGTAAGTACCCGATTTGCGGTTCTTTCTATCCTCTCCCAGCATATTCAGTCTTAGCATGGTTCTAAGTATATTACATACCTTTTTATCGATACATTCCTCTTTTATTTCGCCTTTTCTTACTGCTTGCAGCAAGGGCTTTGCCATATAATAATTATCAAAATCTCCCGTAACAGACATCTCGATGTCAAGGTCTGACTCTGCAGCTTCCTTAGTATCATGAACAGCACCCCAATCGGAAATTACCGCTCCGTCATAAGCCCATTCTTCTCTTAACATCTTTGTTAGCAGGTATTTATTATGAGAACAAAACTCCCCATACATGCGATTATATGCACCCATAATAGTATGGCTTTCTCCCTTATCTATAGCTGTTTTAAATCCCGGGAAATATATTTCTCTTAATGTCCTCTCATCAACATATGTGTCAACTTCCAATCTATCAGTTTCCTGATTATTAACAGCTAGATGCTTAACACAAGCAGCTAGGTCATTTTCCTGAATCCCCTTAATAAGAGGAACCACCAGCTCCTCAACTACTCTAGGATCCTCACTCATATATTCAAAATTCCTGCCACAGAGAGGACTTCTCTTAATGTTTATACCAGGGGCTAATATTACATCCTTGCCCCTGCCTCTGGCTTCTGCACCTAATACCAAACCCGTCTGATATGCCATATCCCTACTCCAGGTCGAAGCCAGAGCACTGGTGCTGGGAAGATAGGATACATAATCGTCTGTTGTCCCGACGTTAAGCCAGCTGTCACGGGCAAATTCCTTTCTAACACCCATAGGTCCATCCGACATCTTAAGTGGGGGTATACCAAGTCTTGATACCCCTTCTGTCTGAAATATACCTGCACCATGTATCATATCGATTTTTTCTTCAAGGGTTAATTGTGACATTAATTCTTCTATTCTTCTTTCGTCAACCTTCTTCATATTGTCAGCGCCTCCTATACTTTTATAATGTACATATTACCTGTCCAATTCCTGTTGGTGTAAAGTGTTAATCCATAATTCTTATAGTTATATAGCTAATATACCATAAGATTATGATGCTGTAACTATACTATCTCCAACTATTACATTCCCCAAGATAGCTACCTTTGGATTTATATATTTCCTCACTCTAGTATGCTCTATAATTATAACATCCTCCATTGAGGAATATAGTATCATATGTTATACTAATTCTTATGAAAATGCATATATTACTTGTATTTGACAAATAATTTAAACCGACCAGGAGGTAGCAATGTACTATAAACAATACGGAAATACCAATATAAAGGCTAGCGCAGTAGGTATGGGAACTATGCGTTATAATGATGAAGATATAAATGAGGGCAAGCTTGATAAATGTGCCGATGTCGTCTTATATGCCCATGAAAAAGGTATTAACTTCTTTGATAGTGCCCCATTTTATTGTCAGGATAAGAGCGAAATAATAACAGGGATGGCCTTGTCACAGCTAAGAAGAGATAGCTTCTATGTATCTTCAAAGACAAACCTAAATACTCTTGATAACAAGACCTCTGCTGATGATTTTCGAAGAAGGCTCGAGAATTCCCTAAAGCGTCTTAAGGTTGATTATCTTGATTTTTATTATCTATGGTGCATGCTTGATTTAGAATCCTTCAAGAAACAATATGACCTCTTATATAAGCATTTTGACCAGGCAAAGAAAGACGGATTAATTCGCAATATAACCCTATCTTCACATATGCAAGGGTCCGACCTAGAAAAGGTGGTGGATACTGGTTTGTTTGCCGGAATGCTTATCGGATATAATGCCCTTAATTATCGCTTCCGCCAAGCAGGAATAAAAGCGGCTGCAGATAAAGGCATGGGAATCGTAGTCATGAATCCACTGGGAGGAGGACTAATTCCAGATAATCCAGAGACATTCTCATATCTGACTGAGGGTAGCGAACTTACTGTACCCCAAGCAGCTCTTAGATTCGTCGCCTCTCACAAGGAGATAACTGTTGCTCTGGCAGGCTGTACCACTAAAAAACATGTAGATGACGCTGTTAAAGCCGTAGAGAATCTAGTTGAACGACCAGCTGCAGAAATCTATAAAGAATATGAAGATAGGGGTGTTGCATTAAACAACCTCTGTACCGGATGCGGTTACTGTGATTCCTGTCCCGTAGGTATAGACATTCCGAAATACATGGATTCCTACAACTCAAAGATACTTGGTCAAAATATGGCTGATCGTATAAAATATCACTGGGGTATTCCTATATCGAAGTCAGCAGAATGTATACAATGCGGACAATGCGAAGAGCTTTGTACCCAGCACCTTCCCATCATAGAAAGACTCGCTGAGATTTCGCAACTGTAAACGGTAAGCGGTACCAGGTACACATTACAAAAGTATTAACTCCTGTAACAATTTGTTAATGTGTACCTGGTACCGACAAAAAACACTTGCAAATTTACTGAATTTGTATACAATAGGTATGGTTAAATATATTTGATTTATATTATTTGGGAGGTTATACATGATACAAGCTAGTAACATAACATTAAGATTAGGAAAGCGTGCATTGTTTGAGGATGTGAATATCAAATTCACAGAAGGCAACTGCTATGGAATTATCGGAGCAAATGGTTCCGGTAAGTCAACTTTTCTTAGAATACTAAACGGTCAACTAGAACCTACAAGGGGTGATGTTATAATTACTCCGGGTCAAAGATTGTCCTTCCTACAGCAGGACCATTTCAAATATGATGCCTTTTTAGTTTTGGATACTGTCATCATGGGTAACCAAAAACTCTATGACATAATGAAGGAAAAGGATGCTATCTATGCTAAGGAGGATTTTAGCGATGAGGATGGACTCCGTGCCAGCGAGCTTGAGGGTGACTTCGCAGCTATGGACGGCTGGGAGGCAGAGGCCAATGCAGCATCCCTTCTAAATGGCTTAGGGGTTGAAACAGGTCTTCATTATAAAATGATGCATGAGCTTAGCGGCAGTGAAAAGGTTAAGGTTCTTTTAGCTCAAGCACTTTTTGGAAATCCTGACATTCTGCTTCTAGACGAGCCTACTAACCATCTGGATCTAGATGCTATAGGGTGGTTCGAGGAATTTTTGATTAATTTTGAGAATACGGTGATTGTGGTATCCCATGACCGTTACTTCTTGAATAAGGTATGTACCCATATTGCTGACATAGATTATGCTAAGATTCAGCTTTATGCCGGAAACTATGATTTCTGGTACGAATCCAGTCAGCTCATGGTAAGACAGATGAAGGAATCCAACAAAAAGAAGGAAGAAAAGATTAAGGAACTACAGGAATTTATCCAACGCTTCTCTGCAAATGCTTCAAAATCCAAGCAGGCAACCTCAAGAAAGAAGGCTTTGGAGAAAATAGAGCTGGATGATATACGTCCCTCCAGCAGAAAATATCCTTATATTGATTTTAGACCAAACAGAGACATCGGTAATGAAGTGCTTACTGTAACTAACATTTCCAAGACTATAGATGGCGTAAAGGTGCTTGATGACATAAGCTTTATCTTAGGTCATGATGATAAAACAGCCTTTGTCGGACCCGATACCCTAGCTACTACTACTCTATTTAGGATATTGTCAGGGGAGATTGAGCCTGATGAGGGTACTTATAAATGGGGAATAACCACTAATGTATCTTATTTCCCCAAGGATAATACAAAGCTCTTTGACAGTGACGAGAATATTGTGGATTTTCTTATGCCCTACTCTCCTGAAAAGGATGTCACCTATGTTCGAGGCTTTATGGGTAGGATGCTATTTGCCGGCGAGGAAGGCACTAAGAAGCTTCGTGTACTTTCTGGTGGAGAAAGAGTTCGTGTTATGCTGTCTCGTATGATGATTGCAGGCGCTAACGTACTTATACTCGACGAGCCTACTAACCATCTCGACATGGAATCAATTACTTCACTTAATAACGGATTAATCAAATTCCCTGGTGTTTTACTTTTCACCTCGCAGGATCATCAATTTGTCCAGACGACCGCAAACCGCATTATGGAGATAACACCTCATGGACTTATTGATAAGATTACAACCTATGATGAATACCTTGAAAGCGATGTTATGGCCAGAAAAAGACAGGTTATGCGCTTTAATGTAGAAGAAGAAATCGAAGATGGTGCTGAATAAGCACCATCTTGTTAAGGGGGTCGATATGGATAAGAAAGCAGGTTTTGTACGTAGAAACTTATCATTGCTTACTTTTATAGCTGTATATCTAGTAATGGCTTTAGTTTTTATCTTCCTAGAGTCATTTCAACCAGAAACACAATGGAATCTTATCACAACTCTAGTTCCGTTCTTCCTCTTGGGTGCCATTCTGGACTTTATAGCAAGCAGGAACCATGACATACATATGGGCTATCTTGTATTTGCACAGCTTCTTCCTATAGGTATATTTCTGCTTTATGGAATCTCGGTCATGCTAATTATTATCGACTGGCCTCCTATAGAATCATTTAATTATTTAATATGGATATTTATAGCCATACCCTTTTTTATTACAAGTAATTTTAGAGAGAATTATCGGAATAGAATGCTCAGCTCACTGATTGGAACAGGTCTGGTAGGAGCTGTCTATATCCAACTAACCACCTTGACAGATGAGCTGGATGAAGGAAATGGTTTGATAGTATATCTTATCTGCATCTTCTTAATGTTTTATGCTGCTTCTGGTCTTAAGAAATTATTCTATTTGAATTTAATACTGGGCTTTATTGATGCAGCTATATTGGTATTCTTATGGAAGAGTCCTCTTACAGAAGCATCCAAGCTTCATGGTTGGGATTATGATATAGCATTTAAGTTTGAGCTTTTATTACTCGCCAACTTTATTATATGCATCATCATTTGCCTTGTGGATGTTTTGAAAAGAGAAAAGAAAAGAAATTATGATAACGCTAATGAATAATACGTGCTTCTCCGTTTTCATCCACTGCAGTAATCTTAAATGAATAATCTATTAAGTCAGCTTTTAATGTAGCACTAGAAGAATTATTTTCCCAATGTAGTTCAAGTATATGTGGTTCGTTATTAAACACCTGTAATTTTGCATCAAAACCAAATGCAGGAAAGGTGTTTCTAAATCTAAGTAACTCTAGCTGCTTTCTTACAACATCTTTCTTTAGCCCACCCATAACTTGCTCCATAGTCAAATTAGTGCGATTTATCTCCTTGTGTCCACCGGATCCTTCCCTTTTTACAGCCTCATAGTCATTTGTTCCTGCGAAAAGATCCAAATACCATACCTGGGGAATTCCTGGCATGAATATTTGTATCGCCCTAGCTAGTAGGAGTTTTCTTTCATCCTCTCCTAAGGCACTGAAATAGGTGGCATTAACTTGATAATATATATTTTTCTTACCATGCAAATCCTTTACTAATCCGCCTCTATCTATAACTGTATTAATTAGCCTATCAATCTGTTCATCGGGTATCAATCCCTTTAAATCCAGTAGAGGAATGCCATCATGGCATCCAAGCATATTGACAGTCATAATATTCTTTTCAATCAAATCATTAATCCACCTAATTATGTGCTCATTATTCCTGTTCTCAAATGCATCAATAATTAAGCCCGGTAGAAAGAAGTCGTAAGTTATATAGCCCTTTTCAGCCAGTTTTTCATGAACTTTCTCTTCAAATTTAGAATGTATCTCTGGTAATAGTCTTAAATCATATTTGTTAGCCAGTTCCTTGACACGCCCTAGCAGATCCCACGTTCCCGGATCATTAAGGAAATTTCTTTCACCAGGTTCCTTTGGAGCATAGGCAAAAGCATCAAGCCTAACAATTGCCGCCCCGTATTCTTTGAGTTTTTTTAGTGTATCATCATAAAACTCCCATACCAGCGGAGATTTGATATTCAGGTCCATCTGACCCAGATACTGTCTGCCCTCTTCTAAGATCTTAATTACATCATCTCTATATCCTTCAAAGCCTTGGAAATCTATCTCTTGTGGGTATCTACCTTCTTCTAAAGCCTTATTAACTAAGGTCTCTATCTTGCTGGCTGTAACATATTGTATACCTAAAGCTCTTATAAGCTCATAGCTACTGATTTTACTGTATCCGACTTCCTGATAGAAGGTATTCCAGTATGGTGTTTCCTGTCCATCGGGCATACGCACCTTTAGTATTGGAAGTCCAGGCTTTCTGAAAAACATATTCTGAAGCAATTCGTCATAAGGGCGAATATAACCTTCTTCGGTCATTTCACCATATCCATCCCAGAATTTATTCCAGTTAATGAAGAAATCTTTGTATATAGACTTCTCTCCGTTGGTTATAATATCTTGAAATTGCTTTGATAATACCGAACAGTGATTTAAGATAAAATCAAACTTTAGAACCATATTCAAGTCCTTAAGCTTTTGCAAATCATGGGTGCTAGCATAAGCCTCATTAAGCTCGTAGTCAATCACAGAAAATCCCCGGTCCAAATCAGTGTTAAATATACTTGGCAATATATAAAATGCTTGAAACACATCTTCAAATTCTTTGGTTTGAAGTAGTTTTATACAGTCATCTAAAGCCACGCCTATACTATCAGGATAGGCATTTAGCATGGGACCTGCATGTAATAATTCTTGCTTTTTCATATTCTTTCACATTCCTTTGAGTATGTTACAACCAACATAAATAACATAAATTATTCCTTCATATTATCTATAATAGCTGTCCATTAGTCATTAGCTTAATATAGTCATTGTAAGATAACATATCACCACTTTTTGACACTATTAGCTTGGCTTTTAAAGCCTGTGAAACTAGCAAATCCTGCTCTATGCCAAGTACTAATGATGTAAATGGACTATCTAATGCCCCATCTCTATTACGAGCTTTTCGATGCTGAAGCGTCTCCTCTGGGGTGCTATTTAGCAAAACAGGGATATCCACTCCCTGAAGATTATCATTATTTCCATGAGTCCATTCAATTATCATTACACTCTTACTTGTAAAGTCAACGGCTTCATACCATAACTCGGTTTCCTCTCTTCCCATTCTTTTTAGTAAGATTTTTTCTGCCCCATTCTTAAATTGCGATATAATATTTGTAAGCTCGCTGAAGTTAATTTCATTAGGAGTACCTAGATAATTTTTAAGTCCATTTCTTCCGGAAGACTGGTATATATAAAGCCATGGGTATTCTTTTACTAATTCAGGATTAGAATCTCGATCGATTTTTTGTAGTTCTATGAGTTTTTTACCAATTTCTTCAGTATACTCTCCATAGGATATGAGTCCCATAAGAGCGCATTGTCTAAAAACCCTTAGTCTTTCAGCATCATTATACTTAGGAATTCTATGTGGGTAGTTATCTCCTGATAATGTATAACTACCTATATTCATAATGTTTAGGTAATAAGAAAGTAGGGATGCTATCTCTGATTTTCCCACCCCAGAACCTCCACATACAGCGACAACCGCCCTATGCTGCTTATGTTCTTTTACAGCAGGAATAAGAATATCAAGAAGCTTCGGAAGGATCACCTTTGCTTTCTTAATATGATCTTCATTAATTTCTATCTTGTCACCAGGCATATCGCCTTTGGGAACCTTGTCAATATCTATCTTTTTGCTACTATAAGATTCACTATTTATATTATGCATGCAAAAAGCTCCTTTTCCTATGTCTTTCTATAATAGTTACCTGTGTAGCTAACCAATAAGCCATTTAATTGAGGGCTCCAAATAATAATTCCAGAAGTCCCAATTATGAATACCCGGACTTTCTATATATTCAACATCTACTTCCTCTTCTTGTAAGAACTTGTGAAAAGCCCTGTTTTCCTCGATCAGAAAATCCTCTGTGCCACAAGCCATATATATATCAGGTATCATCTTTTTTTTCTTTTTCAATACATGTATAAGGTATTCAGGATTATTTACACTGGTTTCAAGTTTGTTAAGATCGCCAAATACTGATGTATAGTATACGTAATCCGCAATTGCATCTTCAAAATCTTCTGCCTTGTTCTTAATATTATGAATAATCAGTGCAGATGAAAAGGCAACAATTTTTCCAAATGTCTCGGGATAATATAATCCAGTATGGATAGCTCCAAAACCACCCATGGAAAGACCTCCTATAAAGGTATCTTCTTTATCCATAGATAGATTAAAGGTATTCCTTACATAATCAACTAACTCCTGTCCAACATACCTACAGTATGCTCTTCCTTTTCCTTGTCCATCTAAATAGAAGCTATTATCACCAGTAGGCATAACAATAGCTATATTATATTTTACTGCTAATTCCTGCGCCAAGCTTCCAAGAAGCCAATCCTTACTAGCGCCTGAATAACCATGCAGTAAGAACAACGTTTTCATCTTCCTATTATAATTCTTATTGCCCTTTGTCATCATCTCGGGAACATCATTAGGTAGTACCATGTGAAAACTGGTGCTTTTTTCTAATGCTTTTGAAAAAACATCGACTTGTAATATAGCCATACATACCTCCATATAAATGTATTTTATATATTAAAATAAAACCGTAGCCCTGTACATTTATTATAAATACTTAAAGGGTTCCTTAGAATCCACAAATAGAATTTCTATATTTGGTACAATATCCTGCATCCATAAGCCCAAGTGCTTCATTCCTGGCTCTTCGGTTCTTTCATGCCCTAGTACCAGCATACCTTTATTCAATCCAAGATCTGCAGCGTCTCTAACATAGGCACTGGTAGTCCACTCGGTAATTTCACCACAAATTAATAGATCCAGATTATTCTCATTCATTAATACCATCGGTAATTCTTCTCTTCCTAATCCTAGGCTTCCGCCTCCAACAAGAACACTTACGCGCCGAACTTTCATATTAGGATTACCAACGATTTGAATCACCTTCATGTCTAGCTTATCTTTAAAGAAGTTACATAGCTTCTCTAGTGTAGTCTCAGGAATCTCATAGCAGGTTCCAAAGTGATTTAGTGTACCGGGATTACTAATCTTATATTCTGTCCATCCTATTTCTTTATCAAAGCCTCTATAGATTCCATCTTCATCTCCCATATGCATATGATCATGGAACCTCCATATGGCTATATTATTCTGGTCGATTAACTGCTTCTTCTTATGATAGACCGGGTCATTTTCCAGCCAATCAGTTTTATCAATTCCTGTGAACCATGTAGGCTCGTGGGTTATTATTAGATTAGCTCCTATCTCTATAGCCTCTTTTATTACCTCAACAGTAGCCATAAAGGTTGTTACAATCTTAGTTACCTCCATGTCATAGCTGCCACACATCAAGTGATCACAAGTTTTATCGTGAGGCAATGGTTCTAGTCCAGTTTTTTTTATTATACCATCAATAACTTCCTTGACAGTCATATTCTTCCTCCTTTAATAAAGATATTTCCTGGCTACATGGGGAGAATTTTATCCCTCCATTATCAATTCTAGTGGTACTGCCTTAGCCATTCTTAGGCCACCTTCTTCATTGGGATGTATGCCATCTCCAAGATGACAGCTATCATCCATGATCTCAGTTGTATATGTATCTCTTATAGCTAAATCAAAATCAACAATACCATCAGCTTCCTTTTGTTCTCTAATCCATCTATTAGCCTCTTGTCGTAGGCTCTCTGCTTTATCAAACCATTTCAATTCATCTTTCTTAAAGGGTAAGACTGTACCTATAAGAATTTTACTTCCCTTTGTATGGGCTGTATGTATCAGCTTCATTATACCCTCTTTATATTCCTCTATGGTAATTATCTCATCACTGCGATCGAAAAAATATGGATGAGTAAAATCATTTATTCCTATCAGCACCACCACATAATCAGGTATATCCATTTGATATATATCATATATAAATCGCTCTATTCCAGGCCTCCCAAAGATTGTCCCTCCTCCGGGAATCTCTGGCATCCGAGTATAATCATTCAGTAGCCTATTACCACCCAGACCGCGATTTACTATAGTTAGTTTGCCTGGATATGCATCTGTCATCATATGAGTCAAAGCATCGCTATAATAGGACATATGAGTTATAGAGTCTCCAAATAGTGCTAATGTCTTAACATCACTCTCAGTAAATACCTCAATCCCACTAATACCATAGATATGATTAGCCCTGTTTTCATCATACTGTAAGGCAGGATACAACTCATAGTTGTCTGTTTCGGGGAATTCACCTTCCAAGGTAAAGTTCCCATCCAAACCATATCTGGTATACCAGCTTTTTGCCGACCAAGTTGAGCATAATGAATATAGCTTTGTAGGTTCATTTATAAAGATAGATATAACAATATCCTCTGATGAACTTATAGAAAAATCGATCTCATCACTATAGAATTGCTCACCGGATCCAACACTTATAGTATCTCTTCCTTTATATCTTATAGTCTGAAAGCCCTCTATATTCGAGCTGTTCTTAGTCCTTTTTGCTATCGTTACCTTATCAAGTATAAGCTGCTCAGGTGAATAAAGATTAGAAAATCTAATCCTTATTTTATCTCCCTTTAGATTATTAACAAAAAAACCTCTTAATGTTGTATTACTAATCCTTGCAATACATGAATTATAATTTACAGGCAAATAGCTCCACGCCATTTTCCATTCCATAGGTTCACCTTCCTACACTTTAACTAAGTTTATATACTGTAATTATAACCTGACCTTCTTCATTCCCGGCATCAAGAGAAGCGACATATACTCCATAATTAATCCAAGCATATTTCCCTTTCATATCTGCTTTAAAGCTAGGTCTTGTCTTAATCCTGTCGTTCGTATCAGTTTTGATTATTCCTTCATTTTGTACATCGATATATTCACCATCTGATGTTCGTAATACGTATTTTGCAAATACATGGGCTAGATTTGAATCTAGAGTGGTATTCCAATCGGCTCCGCCGGGAACCACTTCACCACTGATTTTGCCAGTGACGGTCCCGCCTATAATTGGTATAACTCGAAGATAGCCTCTTCCTTCATCCTTAATGTCAAGATTCTTGCTACATTGCACATGTATAGTCATAATGTGTTCCGATTCTAGATTCATTATAAAGCCTCCCATATAAAGAAATGTTCATTGGTCTTTGGTTCTCTCATCAACCTTTTACTGCTCCCACAACAACTCCCTTAATAAAATACTTCTGTAAAAAGGGATATATTATTAATATTGGTAGAATTCCTATCACAGCCATCGCCATTCTTACAGAAGTACCTGGCAAATTCATATTTCCAACTCCAAGCAAATTAGAGGAACCGGATTTTAAGAATTGCACATTATTCATTATCTTAATAAGCAAGTTCTGTATACCAAAATACTCCGATTTTGTAATATAGTACAATCCATTAAGCCAATCGTTCCAATAAATCAGTGCTGTAAATAAACTGATAGTGGCTACAGTAGGTACCGATAGGGGTATTATAATCTTCCAAAAAGTACGTAATTCAGTTGCTCCATCAATCTGAGCAGATTCTATAATAGCTTCTGGGACATTATTAGCATAATAATTTCTAACCAAGAATACATTAAAAGCTGTTACCAAATAATTAGGTAATATCAAAGCCCAGATAGAGTTTTTTATGCTAAATATATTAGTCCACATCATATAGCTAGATACAATACCACCATTGAATAGCATAGTAAAAAATACAAAAAACGAAAGTATATTTCTATACTTGAAGCTCTTTCTTGACATTGGGTAAGCCAACATGGTAGTAAATAAAACACTCGTTAATGTTCCAATAGCTGTAACCAATATAGTTACACCATATGCTCTAAAAATTAGCTTTCCTTGATTAATCATATAGTAATACGCATTTAAGCTCCATGCCTTTGGAAAATAAGAATAGCCATAAGAGATTAAAGCTTTTTCATCGGTAAAGGAAGCTATAACTATTAATATAATAGGTAGTAGCGTTATTACCATCAGTATTGTAAGTACTATTGTGGCAAATCCTCTGAATCTTTTTTCGTCTGTCATTTTAAACATTATATTCTCCTAAATATAGTATAAAAATATGAGTGTTTTTATAAGGTAGGATGTCTCTTCCTAGAACAACGCATTGTCATTATCAACTTTTCTTACTATGGCATTTGCCACAACTACAAGAACAAATCCTATGACCGACTGATATAAAGCAGCCGCTGCTGACATTCCTACATCCTGCAATTCCATAAGGCCATGATATACATAAGTATCAATTGTCTGGGTTACATTATACAAAGCCCCTGAATTCATCGGTACTTGATAGAAGAGCCCAAAATCCGAATAGAATATTCTGCCTATAGACATAAGTGTTAATATAACAACTGTAGGCTTAAGCATAGGAATTGTAATATATCTTATTTGTTCCAGTTTCTTTGCCCCATCAATTTTAGCTGCCTCAAAAATGCTTTTATCTATTCCCGAAATGCTTGCCATATATATAATACTGCTATAGCCTACACTCTTCCAAAGATATACAATGGTTAAAATAAGAGGCCAAAACTTTGGTGTCATATACCATGCTATTTTTTCTCCTCCAGCCATCTTTATAATAGTATTGTTGATGAAGCCTGTATCTGAGTTAAGAAATGCATAGCCTATAAATCCGATTACTACCCATGATAACAAATTAGGTAAAAGTAAAGATGACTGAAATAATTTCACTCGAAATTTTTCCCCTAATTCACACATAAGTATGGCAACTATGATTGCGAATACAGTTCCCAAGACTATAAATGCCACATTATATAACAATGTATTTCGTACAATTAATAAGGCGTCCTGGCGAAACAGATATTTGAAATTACTAAATCCATTCCAGTCGCTACCAAAAATCCCTTTAACAAAGCTGTAATCCTTAAAGGCTAAGAACACGCCAAACATTGGGATGTAGTTATTAATAAAAAGGTATATAATACCTGGTAATGCTATTAAAAGAAGGGGACCGTTTTTGGTCAGTCCCCTATTGTGTTTATTAGTAAACTTTTTCATGCTACTCTCCAAATTATTTATTTTGTAGCCACTCATTAAGTTGACTTTGTTTCGCTGCAATAATTGTATCTAGTCCTGCTTCAGATAGCTTGTTTTGGAATTCAGGAATCATTACTTCAGGATCAACACTACCACATAATAATCCTGGTAAGTACTGATTGATAACATTAATTACAGCTGTATATTCTGTCTTAACTCCGCTGGAATCAAAGGTAAAGCCCATAGCAGGAGATTTTTTAGCTAGCTGATTCTGTTCCTCTTCCCAAACCAAGGATTCTTTCGATGTGCCTGCCATTGGATGCATTAAGAAGAAATTACCCAAGGTACCGCAACTCAATTGTGCTGTATATGGTACACTGGAAGCGTCCTGGCCTTCAGGATAAGACATGAATCCATCTTCACTCATAACATAATCTCTATCTTCAATACCATATATCAGAAGATTGATTAAATCGGGATCTGTAAATGTCAGGTTAAGGAATTTCAAAGCCGCCTCAGGTACTTTAGATGTTGAAGAAACCATCCATGATAGTGCGTTAATAGATGTAGTATCTAGATAAGCTTCGCCGATCTGAACTGCGCCGAGAGGAATTCCTCCTACCTGAGCTGATAAAGATGCTGCAGTATCCTCAGGGGGATAGCTATAAGATGCCACATAGCAGAAGCTGTTATCGGCTGACATTAGCTCTGTAGCTGTGCTGGTGGTTGTAGCCGCGTCCTGCAGAATAAGTCCTTCATTATACCATGTTCTTGCAAGATTGGTGATCTCTGCAAATTCGCTTGTTCCATAATAGTCCACAACGGTCATATCATCGCCCATTAAAACTCCCTTAGGACTAAAATAATCATCTGTCAGGTAATCTACCTGTGGAATAGTCATATTAACACCAGAGGTTCCTGTTTGAACTGGTACCAAAGGAGTCATGTCAGGATAAGCTTCCTTAACCTTTCGAAGCACATTTGTTAAGTCAAAAATGTTTTTAACCTGACTCATATCAATATCTAACTCATCAGCGATTTCCTGTTTGTAAATTACCATAGGAGTTAATGCATATGGCTTGTATGTAGGAATACCATATAGCTTTCCTTCCTTTATTGTTGACTTTAGAATATCATCGCCTAAAATTCCCTTAGTCTCTGCCGCATAAGTATCTATTATGTCTGTTAAATCATATGCCATATCACTAGAGACACTGTTGTTAAAATCACCTAGAGACTCGAATACATCAATTTGTCCTCCGCCCTGTAGCGTCAGACTCACACTTGATGAATAGTCAAATATAGCTATAGGTAACAGCTCTACCTCAACGCCAATCTTCTCTCTAGTAATCTTGTTGATTTCTTCTGCTACTGTTTCTAATACTTCGGTACCAGGAATGTTGTTAAAAGTAGCATATGCATATACCACCTTGTCATAGCTTTCCTTTTCATTTGTAGGGGCTTTTACCTTTCCCTGCTCCTCCGAATCAGCCTTACTACAAGCAGCTAAACCATATACCATTAAAAATGATAACATTACAACTAAAAGTCTTTTCCAGTTTTTCATTTTTTCATATCCTCCTTTTATACTGTCAATATAACACTAGATATGTTTCGTCTCTTTCAATTTTAAGGCTTATTCTTTTAATTATAAGATATCTCGTCTGCTTTATATATACTTTTTTATTTTTCTATCTTATAATATAAGAAAACTTGAGGTAGCACAAGAATGCAGAAGAAAAAATCTTTTGTCAACGAAATATTGAGATTTCTCCTAATATTAATCGGCTTAATTTTGATTGTATTAGGGATATTTCTAGCATCCTCATATCAGATACTCGAGAAGGAAATTAAAGATTCCTCTAAATCATTTCTTGAAATATATAGTAATGAAACCTATAACAAAATCGCTGACATGGACGGCCTACTTAAAAATATTACTACAAGGAACGTAGATTTAGCCAAAATAAAGAGCCCTAATAGTAACGAACGCATACTAGCATCCATCTCAATGTCTAATTATATGCAGGATCTAATGTTTGACAGAGATATTGTAGACATACTGGTCTTGTACGACACAAATTATAGTATTGTACTTGACGCCATAAAAAGTGGTTTTAATTATAAGCAAAAAATCGAGTTAAGAGATTTTACTGGTAGAGCCATAAAGGATGAAGCTATTAACAGCTTTGAATTTAACTTTTTGGACCTTGATGGTGAAACTTATCTTTATAAAATGCTTATTACAGATAGTAGAGCCATTGCAATATATGTAAGAACAAGCCAACTATTAGATGAATTTCTTTCAGATGAAGGCACAAATCGATCCATTATCCTGGCCAATAATACAGGGAATATTGGTAGAGTATGGGGAGCTGTTTCAGAAGACATTTCAGTTGGTTCTAATATTCACGATATAGATTCAGATGACTATTATCATCTAGAAAGAGAGATTGTTAAGGATCAGTTATCTATATATTGCTACACCAAAAAAAGCGGCATACTTCAACAGACTAATACCGGTATGATTATCGTTGCTGCAGCTGTATGTATAACAATGATTTTTATGATATATGTATTAAGATATACAAGAAAACAAATAGCAAAGCCCATGCAGAATATGGTGCGTGATATCGAGCGAATAAAAAATGGCGAATATCAAAACCGTGTTAATGGCAACTTCAATACCAGAGAATTTCAAATGCTACAAGAGGCTACAAATCAGATGGTGGATGAGATTGTTGGCTTAAAGATTCAAACCTATGAAAAACGTATTGAGTTGCAGGATATGGAGCTAAAAAGCATTAAGCTCCAAATTAAGCCACATTTCTTTCTTAATGCTTTAACTACAATATCCAGTCTAAGTAGTCAAAAAAGATTTAAAGAAATAAACAAATACATTAGCTCACTATCCAAGAATATAAGATATATGTTTCGCGCTGGCTTACACACAATTTCAATAAAAGAAGAAATAAATCACGTGGAAAATTACTTTGAGATGCAGGAATTAAAATATCCTGGCTGTATATTTTACCTAGTAGACTTGCCCACTGACTTGGAGAATTGGGAAGTACCCCAAATGTTAATTCATACCTTTATTGAAAACGAATTTAAGTATGCAGTTTCAATGGATAAGATTCTAACCATATTGATTAAAATAAGTCTACAATCCGTCATGGGTGAAGACATGCTTTTGATAGAAATTGAGGATGATGGTAAAGGCTATCCTGAGGAAGTACTTGATTATATGAATGGGAAAACCAAGAAAGTAAGCGTAGAAGGAAATCGAGTAGGTCTATGGTCTATAAAACGAATGATGGAGCTTATGTACGAAAGGGAGAATTTAGTAATCCTTGATAACATTAAGCCATTCGGCTGCATAAATAGGATATATGTTCCCAGAAGTCCCAAGCATAAAATTAACGAATAAAAAAATTAGAGTGGAATGATGAATGTGATTAATGTTTTAATAGTAGACGATGACTTAGCAACCGTAGAGGTCATTAGAGATTCTCTAGACTGGGAAAGCCTAGGCATTAATAATGTATATACTGCCTATAATGTCTCAGGGGCCAAGAAAATTCTAAATAAACAAAATATAGAAATTATAATAAGCGATATTGAGATGCCACAAGCAACAGGACTCGATCTTTTGAAGTGGGTTAGAGAGCAGAAATATGATTGTGAATTCCTACTTTTAACCTGCCATGAAAGCTTCTCCTATGCCACTGATGCTATTCATTATGATGCCGCTGCCTATCTTACAAAGCCTTTTGATTTGGAAATAATGAAGCTGAATATACAAAAGATCGTCAATAAACTTATTAAGAAGAGAAATTTACACAAGAATAGCGAATACGGAAAATGGATGGAGAAAAACATACGCTTTATGAAACTGGATTTTTGGAAGCAGTTATTGGAGGGAGATTTTCAATCTGAATCAGAAATTCTAGAAGAAATAACTGAAAGGCATCTTGAAATTTCAGTCGATGATTACTATTGCATAATCTATACAAAGCTAAGTAATATCGAAGGAGATATTGAACGATACAGAAAAAGCGTTTATGAATACGTAATGGAAAAATCCATCTCCGAAACCATAACAGGAAATGAAGAAAACGACAGTGTCGTTAAATTCCATACTGATAATAGCTTAAGCTTCGTTACTATTATAAGCGCCAATCAAAAGTACTCTCTGAAGGAAAGATGTAAAGGGTTTATTAATAAATGCTCTGAACAGTTTTCTTCAATCATAACATGCTGTATTAGTGATCCAAACAGACTAGTAGAAATTCCAGCTTCCAAGCAAAAGCTTGAAAGGCTTTTCTATTATAATGCAAATATTAATAATAGGGTTTTTTATGAATATGAGGTTGAAATAACTGATACAAATGAAATTCAGATACTAGATATGAAGAAAATCTCTACTTTCGTTGAAGATAAAGACAAAACACATATTTTAAATTACCTTAAGCAAACATTTCATGAATTGACGGTTTTAAAGCGAATGAATCTGTACTCTCTTTATTTAATGAAACAAGAGATTATGCAGGTTGTATATGCTGATCTCATGCAAAAGGGTATTCAAGCCACAAAATTATTCCATGATGAATTCTCCATACAGCTGTCAAATCGTGCACTTAATTCGGCAATAGATATGATACGTTGGGTTAATTACTTGCTTGAGAAGACCTTTTCATATGAAAAGGAGATAGAAAAATCAGCAACAATTATAGATAAAATAAATCAATATATTCATGATCATTACAGTGAAGATATTGGTAGAAGCATAATAGCCGGAGAGTTTTTCTTAACTCCTGAATATTTAGCAAAATTATATAAGAAGAAAACTGGAATCGCCATAAAAGCCTATATTAATGAGTACCGTATTAATAAGGCTAAAGAGCTACTGCGCACAAGTGATAAGAGCATAAGTGATATAGCAGTAGCTGTAGGCTTTGATAATTTTTCATATTTTTCTACATTATTTAAGAACTTAACCGGAGTATCTCCTAAAGATTATAAAGAATAGATATAATTAATACCTTATCAGATATTCCTGTATTTTTGATACCGTTTTTCAATCATCTCACTAACTGAAATACTCATCAGTTCCTTTAAATCTGCACCTATTACATCCTTAACCTGACCCGTCACATACCCAAAGTCATTATGAGCGCCGCCAGGAGGTTCAGATATGATGCCATCAATAATACCAAACTGATATAGATCCTGTGCGGTAAGCCTCATATCATTTGCAGCGGCCTCCGCTTTTGTAGAATCCTTATAAAGAATGCTAGCAAATCCCTCAGGCGAGAGTATAGAATATATGGCATTCTCTAGCATATATACCTTATCAGCCACGCCAAGAGCTAAGGCTCCTCCGCTTCCTCCCTCCGAGATTACCACGGAGATTATCGGGGTCCTCAGCAGCATCATTTCTGCCAGATTAGTAGCAATGGCTTCTCCCTGCCCCCTCTCCTCTGCTCCGATACCGCAGAAGGCACCAGGTGTATCGATAAAGCATATTACAGGCCTCTCAAACTTTTCAGCCTGCTTCATTAATCTAATAGCCTTACGATATCCCTCTGGATGAGGCATTGAGAAATTTCTTGAGATGTTTTCCTTAGTGTTGCGCCCCTTTTGCTGCGCTATTATAGTAACGGGAATATCATCAAAGAAGGCAAGTCCTCCCACTATGGCGCTATCCTCACTATATAGCCTATCTCCATGAAGCTCCACAAATCCTCTAAATATTAATTCTATATAATCAAGCCCTGTGGGCCTTATTGGCATTCTCGCTAATTTTACCTTTTCCCATGGTGTTAAATCCATTCTGCCCCTCCCCACTTATTAATTCGTGTTTTTAGATTTCAGGCTTTTCTTCCTCTTTATAATGGAGCTTTAATAATATTCCTAATGTATTCTTCATATTATCCCTCGTGACTATCTTATCTACGAATCCGTGCTCAAAAAGAAATTCCGCTCTCTGAAAGCCCTCCGGAAGCTTTTGTCCTATGGTCTGCTCGATTACTCTAGGACCTGCAAATCCAATCAATGCACCCGGTTCAGCCAATATAATATCACCAAGCATGGCAAAGCTGGCAGTAACGCCGCCTGTAGTTGGATCCGTAAGAACCGTTATATATAGCTGTCCCGCAGCACTATGCTTAGCCACAGCTGCACTTACCTTGGCCATTTGCATCAAAGAAAATATCCCTTCCTGCATTCTAGCACCACCAGATGCAGTGAACACTATCACAGGCAAGCGCTCATCAGCGGCCTTTTCAAACATTCTCGCAAGCTTCTCACCAATTGCAGTACCCATACTACCCATAAAAAAGGATGCATCCATAACCCCAATATAGGTTAAAGTACCACCGATTAATCCCTTTCCGGTTACAAGCCCATCCACAAGACCGGTCTGAGTCTGAGTCTTTATCAGCTTATCACCGTATCCGGGAAAATTAAGTGGATCTCTGGTCGTTAATTGCTGATCGATCTCTTCAAATGTATCCTCATCCACAATCATTGCCAAGCGCTCATTGGCTGGCACCTTAAAGTAATACCCACACTCACACATCTTATAATTCTTCATAAGAAGCTTAGTATAGATAACTTTACCGCAACCTGGACATTTCGTCATGATGCCTTGAGGTACGTTTGGCTTTTCCTCTTCCGCTCTTTTTAGCTCTGAAGGTCTGGAACGATATACCTTTGAAGTGGCATATTGCTTCGCCTTAAATATATTTCTACTCATAATTCATCTTTCCTTCAATTGTGCCCGTATGATACTTTCCTGACAGAATTTCAGCTCTTTCTAGAAGCTCATACTGAAAATCAATGTTAGTCTCTATGCCGTCTACAACAAACTCCCGAAGTGCCCGTTTCATTCTGCTTATTGCTTCTTCTCTGCTTTGGCCATGTGCTATAACCTTGGCAAGCATGGAATCATAGCAAGGCGGTACCATATATCCGGGGTATAAGGCACTATCTACACGAATACCAAACCCTCCTGGAAATAAGAGATTCTCCACCAGACCTGGACAGGGCATAAATCCTCTTTTAGGATCCTCTGCGTTGATTCTACATTCAATGGCATGCCCACGAAATTCAATGTCCCTTTGACGATAGGCAAGCTTCTCACCACATGATATTTTAATCTGTTCCTTTATCATATCAATTCCAGTAACCATCTCAGTTACGGGATGCTCCACCTGAATTCTTGTATTCATTTCCATGAAATAAAAATTACCCTTATTGTCAAGCAGGAACTCAATTGTTCCAGCATTTTCATATCCTGTCGCTTTTGCCGCCTTAACCGCGGCATTTCCCATCCTAATGCGCAGCTCCTTACTAATAACCGAACACGGGGATTCCTCCATCAGCTTCTGATTTCTTCTTTGTACTGAGCAATCCCTTTCGCCAAGGTGTATTACATTTCCATGCTTATCGGCAAGAATTTGAAATTCCACATGCTTAGGATTAATTATCAGTTTTTCCATGTATAGCTTATCATCACCAAATGCTGCTTTAGCTTCACTCTTCGCAGATAATATAGCCTTCTCCAAATTGCAAGACGCGTAAACTGCACGCATTCCTTTTCCGCCACCGCCTGATACAGCTTTAATCATGACAGGATATCCAATCTGCTCAGCAAGCCTTGCAGCATCCTTTATATTATCAATTTCCCCCTCAGAACCGGGTACTACCGATATACCAGCCTTTTGCATAGTCTCTCTGGCCTTCGATTTACTTCCTAAAAGCTCTATGGTGTCTGCATTAGGTCCGATAAATGTAATATTACAATCCTCACACATTCTAGCGAATGAGCTGTTCTCAGAGAGAAATCCAAAGCCCGGATGAATCGCTGTAGCCCCAGTAAGAACCGTTGCACTTATGATGTTTTGCATATTAAGATAGCTGTCCCTTGATTTATAGGGGCCTATACACACAGCCTCATCTGCCATTAGAACATGTAAAGCTTCTCTATCTGCCTCGGAATATACGGCTACCGTATCAATACCCATCTCTTTGCAGGCACGGATAATTCGTACCGCAATTTCTCCGCGATTAGCAATCAATATTTTATGAAACATATCTTCTCCTTATATAAAAGGTTCTTGCTTTTTATGAACTGCTTCCAACAGCGAATGTAAATATTGCCTCCACTGCCACCTCATCCTCAACATAGGCAACCGCAGTTCCAACTCCAAAGCTCCCCCTGTTTTTTATGATTTCTACATCAAGTATAATAACGTCACCCGGTACAACCTGACGTCTAAACTTAACCTTATCCATCCCTCCGAAATATACGATCTTCCCAGCATTCTTCTCTTCGGATAGCATAACCACCGCACCGGTCTGAGCTAGGGCTTCTAATACAATTACACCCGGCATAACGGCCTTCCCAGGAAAATGCCCGACAAAAAAAGGCTCATCCATGGTTACACATTTTCTACCCTTACCATGCACTCCGGGCTCCAGCTCATCTATTCGGTCAACTAGTAGAAACGGAGGTCGGTGGGGTATTATTTTTTGTATTTCATTCACATTTAACATAATAATCCCTTTCCTATATAATAGCAATACTTTTCCATTTTTTAACACGTACTTACTTAACGATATATAAAGGCTGGCCGAATTCTACCATATCTTCATTCTCTACCAAGCACTGAATAATCTCGCCCTCTACTTCACTTTCAATCTCATTCATCAATTTCATCGCTTCAATAATGCAGACAGGCTGTCCTTTTTTCACTATATCTCCCACATTGGCAAAAACAGGCTTATCTGGTGCAGGCTGAGCATAAAAGGTTCCTACCATCGGCGCAAGTATCTTTTTTGTGCCAGGTATTTCTTTATCCGTAGCTGTATTGACCTTAGCTTCATTTGTAAGGGATTCATTTATCTTAGTGTTTTCTACTCCTTGCCTAATGGACAGAGCCTCGGCAGGCAGTACATTAATATTCTTTTCCAATTCAAGCTTAAAATTTTCTCTCTCCAGTTTAATCTTCGTAAGACCCATCTTGGTCATCTCTTGCATAAGATTAACAATTTCCTTATATTCCATGGCTATTCCTCCATCTTTTTAAAGATTATACTTGCATTGTGGCCGCCAAAACCTAGGTTGTTGCTCATCACATAGGACAGATTGCTCTCTCTACCTTTATCAGGCACATAATCTAAATCACATTCCTCATCAGGTTCCCTAAGGCCTATGGTTGCAGGTATAAAGCCTTCTTCTATGGCTTTGATACAGACTACCGCTTCAACCCCTCCCGCAGCTCCAAGTAAATGCCCTATCATGGATTTAGTCGAGCTAACAGGTATATTGTAGACCTCATCTTTGAATGCAGTCTTCATAGCCATAGTCTCCAGTCTGTCATTAATAGGTGTGCTTGTGCCATGGGCATTTATATAGGAAATATCCTTGGGTTCTATACCGGCTTCCTTCATGGCGTTTCTCATGGACATTGCTCCGCCGCGTCCGTCGGGTGACGGTGTTGTAATATGATACGCATCACCGGTTGCCCCGTAACCTACTACTTCAGCATAGATTTTAGCACCTCGCTTCTTTGCATGCTCGTATTCCTCCAGTATCAGGATACCTGCTCCTTCGCCCATAACAAAGCCATCTCTCTCCTTATCAAAGGGAATTGAAGCCCGTAATGGATCCTGGCTAAGCGATAATGCTGTAAGAGCGCTAAAGCCTGCCACTCCAAGAGGGGTAATAGAGGCTTCCGTACCACCGGCTATTATCACATCTGCATATCCATGCTTAATATTTCTAAAGGCTTCACCAATACTTTGGGTTCCGGTAGCACATGCGGTAACCACATTGCTACATATGCCCTGGGCACCAAATTTAATTGCAATATTTCCTGCAGCCATGTTGGTGATTGTCATCGGAATAAATAATGGATTTACTCTTCTTGGACCCTTTTCAGTTAAGATTCTTTCTTGTTTCTCTATGTTCTCGAGACCACCTATACCCGATCCTACAATTACTCCAAATCTATCCTTATCAATGCTTTCCAAATCTATTTTAGAATCCTCAATTGCCTGGGTGGAAGCGGCTATTGCAAACCATGAAAAACGTTCCATCCTTTTTGTTTCCTTAAAGTCCATATATTGCTTAGGATCAAAATTCTTAACCTCCGCAACTAGCTTAACAGCATATGACTCTGTATCAAAGCCTGTTATATAATTAATACCGCATACTCCTGCCTTTACATTTTCAAAGAATTCATCCACGGTGTTGCCTATGGGTGTTATGGCTCCTAAGCCTGTAACTACGACTCTATGATTCATATTATTTCCCTCCATATTGCCTTTCGTTCTACATAACCATACCGCCATCAACCTGAAGGACCTGGCCCGTTATATAGTTAGCTGACTCTGATGCTAAGAAGCTTACAGCCCCCGCAACTTCCGTTGCACTACCAAACCTACCAAGAGGAATACTAGCTATAGAAGCTTCCTTAATCCTATCCGGCAATATGTCGGTCATATCGGTCTCTATAAAACCTGGTGCTATAGCATTTACGGTAATTCCTCTGCTTGAAAGCTCTCTGGCGGCTGACTTAGTCATACCGATTACACCTGCCTTTGATGCGGCATAATTTGCCTGACCCATGTTTCCAGCAATACCTACGACTGAGGATATGTTTATTATCTTTCCAAATCTCTGCTTAAGCATAATTTGGGCAGCATGCTTCATACAAAAAAATGTTCCCTTTAGATTTATATCTATTACGCTATCAAATTCCTCTTCGGTCATCCTTATTAAAAGATTATCTCTATTTATCCCTGCATTATTTACTAGAATATCGAGTGTTTTATATTCCTTAACAGCTTCAACAATCAGATTCTTAGCTTCTCCTTCATTGCTTACATCAGCCTTAATGGCTATGGCCTCACCGCCTGCATTCTTAATAGTCTGTAGAAGTTCCTCCACCTGACTAATACTATTTCTATAATTTAATACAAGCTTTGTATTATAGGCGGCAAATTGCAGAGCTATTGCTCTTCCGATGCCTCTTCCAGCACCGGTAATTATTGCTGTTTTTCCACTAAGCATATTCTTCTCCATTTCCATTTGGCTTTCCATGAAGAGCTGATACAGTCTTTTCAAGGGAAGTCAAATCCTCCACGTGATAGGAATTAAGTCCACGGTCAATCTTCTTAACAAAACCAGATAGCGTCTTTCCGGGGCCGATTTCTATGAAGTTCCTGATACCATCCTCTACCATTCTTCGGATAGTCTGTTCCCAAAGAACGCTACTCATTACCTGCTTATAGAGCAGAGCCTTTACCTCATCCACGCCATTTATATAATCTGCAGTTACATTACTGATTACAGGAAGCCTCATGTCCCCTAGTGGCATATTATCCAGTTCAGCCTTTAAATCATCAGCGGCAGGAGCAAGCATCTTGGTATGAAAGGGTGCACTTACATTAAGGGATATACATCTAAAAGCTCCTAGCTCCTTAGCGTATATTGATGCCTCTTCCACAGCTTTTGTCTCTCCTCCGATTACAATCTGACCGGGACAATTAAAATTAGCAGGTTCCACTAATCCACGTTCCTTGGCTCTATCGCAAGCCTCTCTTACCTTATCCTCAGGAAGCCCAAGGATAGCACACATACTGCCCTTACCTTTCGGGACAGCATTTTGCATGAATCGGCCACGCTTTTGTACCAATGGAACAACCTGTGACAGACTAAATACTCCGCTAATTGTAAGCGAAGAATATTCTCCGAGGCTTAAGCCGGCAGTTACATGAGGATGTATATCATATCTTGATAGTGCATTGTAAGCCGCTAAGGACATGGTTACAATTGCAGGTTGTGTATACTCGGTGCGATCAAGCTCCTCTTTATTTCCCTCGAATATTTTGTCTGATAACTTTATATGCAGGCTCTCATCAGCCTCTTCAAATACTCTTCTACATTCTGAGAATTTCTTATAAAGCTCTTTTCCCATACCGATATACTGAGAGCCTTGACCGGGAAACAGATACGCGATTTTATCCATAGCGACCTCCAATTTTAATATATTAATGGAAATTTATCTTTAGCATACAACATACTTAATTTCAATTTCTATTAAGAAGTTTATTAGCTTCAGTCATTATTTCGATAATTATATCTTTGCAACTTTGTTCCTTGTTTATAATGGAGGCAATCTGGCCAGCCATTATGCTACCATTATCCATATCGCCTTCTAATACAGCCCTTGCCAGTGCCCCCGCACCAAGCTTCTCATATTCGTCAAGAGGAGCTAATACTCGATCAAGTTCTCCAAATCTACGGCTTAGCTTGTTCTTAAGAATTCTGACCGGATGTCCCGTACGTCTCCCTGTAACAATGGTATCTATATCCTTGGCATTTAGTATCTTACTCTTGTAATTATCATGAACAGTACATTCGTATGCGGTTAAAAATCGGGTACCTATCTGAACGGCATCTGCCCCAAGCATAAATGTAGCTGCCATCCCTCTTCCGTCTCCTATCCCTCCAGCGGCTATAACCGGAACATCGACTGCATCGACAATCTGTGGGACAAGTACCATGGTTGTTAATTCACCCACATGACCACCTGCCTCGGTACCTTCTGCTACCACAGCATCAGCACCACTTCTGACCATTCGCTTAGCAATAGCGACAGATGGGACTACGGGTATTACTTTAATATTATGAGCCTTCCACATATCCATATATTTGCCAGGGGTACCGGCTCCTGTAGTGACTACCTTAATTCCTTCATCACATACCATCTTAGCCATTTCATCCGCATATGGACTTAAAAGCATGATGTTGACTCCGATAGGCCTTGAAGTAAGTTCCTTAGCTTTACGCACCTCTGCTCGAATCAGTTCCACAGGAGCTGTTCCTCCCGCTATAATTCCAAGACCGCCTGCCTCGGAGACCGCAGCTGCCAATGAGGCATTTGCAATCCATGCCATTGCCCCCTGGAATATGGGATATTCTATTTTTAAAATCTCACATATACGTGATTTCATTCCCCCACTCCCATCTACAAAGAATTAATTTTATGCAGTATCAACAATTATTCTGCCTTTCTTTTCTCAAGATAAGCTTCGATGTCACCTATTGTATTTATACTCTCAGTATCTTCAGTAGGAATCTCTATACCAAATTCCTCCTCAAGGCTCATAATTATCTGGAACAGATCCAAGGAATCCGCATTTAGGTCATCCTTTAATGATGTCTCCGGCTTTAGATCACTAATGTCTACTCCTAATTGTTCTACTACAACCTCTTTTACTTTGTTTAAATCCATGATATAAGTCCTCCTTAATATGATTTTGTCTTGTATCAATATTTGATACTTAAAGTCTTGTTTATCTTGTATTTTATCAGCCGAGTTCATACTCGGAATAAAAACCCTATTAGCTCCACTCAAGTAGTATGGAACCGCTTGTCATTCCCCCGCCAAAGCCAACCAAAATTATCCTATCTTTCTTCTTAAGTTCGCCGCTTGATACCAATTCATCCAAGGCTATTCCCACACTTGCTGCAGAAGTATTACCATAACGGTCCAGATTCATAAAGAACTTATCTATTGGCATTTTGCACAACTTCGATGCCTGATCTATAATTCTCTGATTCGCTTGGTGTGGTATTATATATGTTATATCCTCTTTCGTCAGCTCTGTCATGTTCAAAATATTATTAATATTGTCGGTTATGGTTCGGACAGCGTATTTAAACACCTCTTGCCCAAACATCTTTATTTTGGGCTGCCTAAGCATTTCAATCTTAGGTAGCTTAAAACCTCCTTGTTTGGGCATATCATGCGTCTTTAGTCTTGACATATCCTGCACCCCAGTATTCACATAGGGGTTTTGCAAAGGAAGGGCATTGCAGGTTAAAAGGCTACGCTTACTGCCATCCGCCTCTAATTTTGATGCCAGGATTTTGCTTCCCTCACCAGCTTTTGACAGCACAACGGCCCCAGCACCGTCTCCGAATAGCACACAGGAGGATCGGTCCTCCCAGTCAAGCACTTTTGATAATGTCTCGGAACCTATCACAAGCACATTTTCATACATACCACTCTTTATAAACTGCTCAGCAGTTACTATCCCATATATCATTCCGGTACATGCGGCTACCAAGTCAAAGGCCGCTGCATTTACGGCACCCAATCTATCTTGTACTATGCAGGCACAGGATGGCATGAAATAGTCCGGAGTAATTGTTGCACATATAATTAAATCTATATCCTCCGGCTTAAGACCTGAGCTTTGTAGGGCTCTAGCCCCTGCCTCGTATGCCAAATCCGAAGTGCTCATACCAGTTGAAATCCTGCGTTCACAAATTCCTGTCCTTGTCCTTATCCACTCATCACTTGTATCTAGAAGATTGCTTAAATCATCATTTGTCATAATATGCTCCGGCAAATAACTTCCGGTACCTATTATATACACATTGCTCATCATGGTGTCCTCCTGTCGGTGCTGATACTACTTAGTAACTAAAGGCGTATAAATATCCTTCAGATGCTTATTCAATTTATGGAGTGCTGTAAGTAATATTTCTTCCTCTTCATCGTTAAAGTCTTCCATAATTTCCTTTACCATATCCATATGAAATTTCTCATGTATACGATAAGCAAGCTTTCCCTTATTGGTAAGACTGACATTAACAATTCGACGATCAATTTCGCTTCTGGATCGTTCTACATAACCCTTCTTGATTAGCTTATCTATGGCTGTTGTCAGAGTACCCATGGTTATATCCAGCTTAAAGGCAATCTCAGACATAGTCTTTGAACCATATAGGCCAACCGCTTCTATTGTATGAATTTCCGTTATTGAAAGGTCATTAAATGCACCACTCTTAATCGAATACTCCTCAATATGGGTAATATCATCATAAATCTCCACCAGTATTTTATTGATCTCTAAGAATTTATCCTTCACTTAATCCACTCCTAAATAATTATTATGAAATTTTTAATTAATTTGTATTGCAAATAGTTTGATAATCAAAATATATAATATAATATATAATATGTCAAGAATTATTTTTCGTGATAAGCGGATTAATCCATACAAATCATCCCATTATAGTGATATTACTTCTATCACAATATAATGGGATGATTTGTATGGATCAGCGTAACGCGAACGAAAAAGTCGAAGACTTTCGAGTTTAATCCGCTTACTATATTATTTATAAGCTTTTATAATTCATACAAGAGCTCTCCATAGGATGGAACGGGCCATAGCTCCTTATCAACTATACACTCTAGAGCATCAATAGGAGCACGAAGTGCCGTCATGGCTGGCCTAACATTATGATAGAAGAATTCTGCTCTTTCCTTTAATTCAGTCATAGTATCAGCCTCAACCACTAGGTCTTGTAGTGCCTGTAATGATGTCTTAGCCTCAGCCAGAAGCCTGGAAGATTCCATAAGCAGCTCCTTCTGTACATACATATTTGCATCAGGCATAGCATCCTTTACAGCGTTAATTGACTCGGCAAGAAGCTTTGTATACTTAATAACAGCTGGTATATACTGTACGCTTGTCATCATAATCATGGTTTTTGCTTCTATATTTATTGCCTTGGAGTAGGAATCATACATTACATCCCTACGAGAATTCAATTCGGACTTTGATAACACCTTATGTTTCTCAAACAAATGTATAGTCTTATCTGTAACTATCGAAGGTATTGCTTCCACCATAGATCTAAGATTGAGAAGTCCTCTCTTTTCAGCCTCATCAATCCATTCCTTCGTATATCCGTTGCCGTTATAGATTATGCGTTTATGCGTGGTTATGGTCTTTCTTATCAGCTCGTGTACTTCTTTGTCAAAGTCCTTAGCCTTCTCTAGCTCATCTGCCATATCGCAAAGCACATCTGCCACTATGGTATTAATTACGGTATTAGCAGTTCCTACAGACATGGACGAGCCAACCATTCTAAATTCAAATTTATCACCCGTAAAAGCAAACGGTGATGTGCGGTTCCTATCGGCACCGTCCTTATAAAGCTCTGGAATCGAATGAACGCCTACGTTTATTCTTACACGCTCACCACTTCCAGTAGCTTCTCCATTCTCTACCACCTGATTTAATAAATCCTCAAGCTGTGAGCCCAAAAATACTGAAATAATCGCTGGAGGAGCTTCATCCTCTCCAAGTCTATGATCATTGCCCGGATTTACCGCAGATACTCTAAGAATATCACCGTAAAGGTCCACTGCCTTAATAACAGCTGATAGAAACAAAATAAACTGAGTATTCTTATGAGGTGCTTTTCCCTGCTTTAACAAATTCACACCGGAATCAGTAATCATGGACCAGTTATTGTGCTTACCAGATCCGTTTACCCCTGCAAAGGGCTTCTCATGAAGAAGGCATACAAGATTGTGACGGTTTGCCACACGTTTCATACACTCCATAACTAGCTGATTATGATCAGTGGCAATATTTGCTGTAGAATAAATCGGTGCCAGCTCATGCTGTGCAGGAGCCGTCTCATTATGCTGCGTCTTTGCAGTCACTCCCATTTTCCACAGTTCTATATTTAGTTCCTTCATGAACGAAGCTACTCGCTCTTTAATACATCCGAAATAATGATCCTCCATCTCCTGACCCTTAGGAGGCATAGCCCCAAATAAAGTTCTTCCTGAGTATATAAGATCATCGCGCTTAAGATATTTAGCCTTATCCACGAGGAAATATTCCTGCTCCGGACCGACTGACGGACTTACATGTGTCACATCAGTATTGCCAAATAATCTAAGTATACGAATGGCCTGAGCACCTAAAGCTTCCATAGATCTAAGAAGTGGTGTCTTCATATCTAAGGCTTCCCCAGTATAGGAACAAAATGCGGTGGGAATACATAATGTTACGCCCAAGGCATCTTCACGCAAAAATGCTGGTGATGTACAATCCCAGGCGGTATAGCCTCTTGCCTCGAATGTAGCACGTAGACCACCGGATGGAAATGATGAAGCATCTGGTTCTCCTTTAATAAGCTCCTTACCCGAGAATTCCATTATAATTTTTCCGTCAGATGTAGGGCTTAGAAAGGAATCATGTTTCTCAGCTGTAATTCCTGTCATAGGCTGAAACCAGTGGGTATAATGAGTCGCCCCATGTTCAATTGCCCAGTCCTTCATGGCATTGGCGACCACCTCAGCCACACCTGGATCAAGATCTTCACCGTTTTCAATTGTCTTCTTTAAAGCCAAATAAATTTTCTTTGGTAGTTTTTCAATCATTACAGCATCACTAAATACGTCAATCCCGAAAATATCAGTCAATCTTTCTGACATATGCTTTCCTCCCACCTTCTACTCTAAATACCATTCGTCCTTTCCTGTATCCTCACCCTCTGATACAGGCATATATTTCTTAAATACCAGCTCCATCATAAAGGAATTAACTAATACAATAGTAGCCGGTGCTATAAATATAAAAGGACTAAAGAAATACATAATAACCACAGCGATTGCATTTACTATAATCATTAATACAGTAAAATGTATATGTCGCATAGACATATATACAGCTGATTTTATTAACTGCTTTATAGTCATATCAAATCTTGACAGAATAGGAAATATATATTGTGTAAAGGAAACAACTAAAAATGTTATTCCAATAAATACACCCATTAGCAGCGAGCCTTTTGTACTATCCGGTGCTGTTAAACCATAAGCATATGCTAAGTCAAATCCTAAAATCACAAATATGATTACCATTAACACTCCTACTATCGAGGCTCTCTTAAAATTAAGCTTAAACGATTTAAAAAATTCTCTGAAAATATATCCTCTTTCTTTACGAACAACCTTCACTATAGTGTAATACAAAGCTGTGCTTGCTGGACCTATTGTAATAATTGGTATACATAAGAATATATATACAATGCTTATAAACAGCATATCAAATATTTTGCTCAGTATTGAAAAAAGTGGGTTATCCATGTTAAAAAAATTACTCATTATTCTTCTCCCTTTTCGTAATTCTATATTTCTGTAGCTTATCATGTATTTTAACACAAGTTGTGTTTATATTAAAGAGAAAATATTTTAAGTAAAGAACCGTCCAATTTGAACGGTTCTTGTAAAGGTACCTGGTACCATTAACTTATTTATTAAAAGCAATCATCAAGAAGCTGGAAGTAGGTCTGTGGATGTACGCATGCAGGACAAATATCTGGTGCTGCATCACCCTCATGGACATAACCGCAATTTAGACATTTCCAGAATACCTTTCCATCCTTTTTGAATACTGTACCATTCTCTATATTCTCTAAAAGCTTTAGATATCTTTCTTCATGATGTTTTTCAACCATAGCAATAAGTAGAAAACGCGCTGCAATATCATTAAAGCCCTCTTCCTTAGCAGTCTTAGCAAAAGCAGGATAGTCAACATCTGCCTCCTCATGCTCTCCGTCTGCTGCAGACCTTAAATTAGCCATAGTGTCACCGTATGCAAATGGATATGTAGCATTGATTTCTACTGGTGCAGGATTCTCGCCATCAAGGTGCTCTAAAGCTAGCTTCATAAATACCTTTGCGTGCTCCTTCTCATTTTCAGCTGTCTCCATAAATATGTTTTGAATCTGCTTATATCCCTCTTTACCTGCAACAGAAGCAAAGTAGGTATATCTCATTCTAGCCTGAGACTCACCCGCAAATGACTTCATTAAATTCTCTAATGTCTTTGTTCCTCTTAAGTTACCCATGTATATATCCTCCTTTTGTATGATTAATATGTCAATAATAGCTTCTTCTACGAATTATCAATAGAACCTATATTGTATAGGTATAGGTTTATGATAATGAATGTATAAATAATCCGCTTCTAAGCTTCGGTTCAAACCATGTTGATTTGGGAGGCATAAGCTTTCCTGCATCCGATACGGCAAATAATTCAGTAATAGAGGTTGGATACATGGAGAACGCGACACGCATATCCTCGGATACACGTCTTTCCAGTTCCTTTAGACCTCTGATTCCCCCTATAAAGTCAATTCTTTTATCAACCCTTGGATCCCCAATACCCAGGATAGGATGTAGAAGATAATCTTGCAATATAGATACATCCAGCGAATCAACAGGATCATTAATGTTTCTTATATCCTCTTTTGCCCTTAAGCGGTACCAGCTACCATCCAAGAACATTCCGAATGACGCCTTCTCCTGTGGAGTATAGGCTATAGCACCTTGCTCAACAACCTCGAAATCTTCCTTTATCTTGCCAAGAAATTGCTCCTTGCTAAGCCCGTTTAAGTCTTTCACCGCTCTGTTATAAGGCATAATCATTAGCTGATCATGGGGAAATAATACAGAAAGAAAATAGTTAAAGCTCTCGGTTCCCAAATATCCCGGATTCTCCTTCCTTCTCTTCAACCCCACCTTAACAGCCGAAGCGGATCTGTGGTGACCATCGGCTATATATATATATGCGACCTTGGAGAATGCTTCCCTAAGAACTACAACCTTCTCCGGATCCGATATTCTCCATACATGATGCCCTATTCCATCATCGGAAGTAAAGTGGTAAAGAGGCTCCTCTTTCTTCGCTTTCTCTACCACGGCATTGATTTCCTCCCTTGAGCGATAGGCAAGAAAAATCGGTCCTGTCTGTGCATTACAGACATCCACATGACATATTCTATCCTGTTCCTTGTCTTCTCTGGTATTCTCATGCTTCTTTATGACATTATTAATATAATCTTCTATAGATGCACAGGCTACGATACCGGTCTGTAATCTACCATCCATTACCAGTTCATAGACATAATAGCATTCTTTTTCATCTACCAGGAAATTACCCTGGTCAATCATTTCCTGTAAAAGCTCCTTTGCCTTCACATAGACTTTAGCGTCATATGTATCTACATCATCACTAAAGTTAGTCTCTGCACGGTCAATTCTTAGGAAAGACAAAGGTTCCTTTATGATTTCCTGTTTTGCTTCCTCACGATTATATACATCATAGGGTAGTGCTGCAATCTTATGAGCAACAGACGGCTTGGGTCTGGTGCATATAAATGGTTTAACAACCGCCATATCATATCCTCCCACTTAGTTCTATTGATTTATTTTTCTCTTTATTTCTTGTTATGCTACTTTGCTGACTCAACCAGTTTCTTAAGATTACTGCTTAAATCCTGGAGACCGGCTACAGTCGTATTTATCTTAATAATCTGATTATTCTCAGACTCGACAAATGACAGAATCTCCTGTGTAGAAGCAGAATTTTCCTCTGAAATGCTTGCCACATTGGTGATTTGCTCCTGTATAAGAGCAAAATCCTTCGCTGCAGATTCAATCTCTGATAAGCCCTTACTTAATTCCAAGTTAGTTTGCTTATAGGAATCCTTTATCTCGGTAAAATACTCAGATAACTCATGCATGGTTCTTACACTATCCGAAGCTGCTTTTTCTCCTTCAATGGAACGCATGACCGCAGCCTCAGCTTTATTAAATATATCTATTGTTACATCAGTTATATTTGTTACTATCTCTTTACTTTGCTCTGAAAGCTTTCTTACCTGCTCTGCTACAACCGCAAAGCCCCTTCCATGTTCTCCTGCCCTGGCCGATTCGATTGAAGCATTCAAGGCAAGAAGGTTTGTCTGCGTGGCAACGTCCTGAATACCTTGCAATAATACATTTATCTCCTCAAGACTATCTTTAAGCTCGCCTACAGTTTCTGCAGTGCTTATAATTGTTTTGTTAACGGTATCCATTTTCCCGTCTATAATGTTGATTTTGTTTACACCCTCGTCAACCTTATTACTCATTTCATTGGATTTTTCTGATATGCCCTTTGATATGGTCACGGTTTGGTCAATACTTTGTAGAGAATTGCCCATAGAATCATTAATCATAAAAATACTGGAAGCTTCTTCCTCTATGGCAGCGGACATCTGCTGAACTGAATCCAATATCCCTCTGCTGGCTTCATAGACTCCTCCAAATTCCTTATTAAAGCTAACAACATTTTTATCTAGTTCTAATGTAGTATTCTCCATGGAGCTACTAGATTCCTTAAGCATCTTCATAAGCTCCTGAGCCTGTGCCTCTGTTCTTGCAGCTTTCTCTATATGCTCATTTCCCCATTTAGTAAGAAAATACAATAGAAGCATCATACCATCTGCAGCTACAAGCATTGTAATGAAGATTTCGAAGCTTTTAACATCTAGAAGTCCTGTAGGGTTTACAATATAGGTCAGAATAAATACAGATGTAAAAATAATACCAAAGGTTACTACCAGCTTTTTATCAAAATAAAGTGCTGCCATCGTAATACATACCATAAGGATATAATGTTGATTAAGTGCAAAGCCTTCAGTAAAGAACAACGCCATTACTATAAGGAAGGGGAGCAATGGGAAAAATAGGCTTTTAAGAAATTGAGGGATAGGTAGGAAGTAATTAAGAAAACTAAGCCCTAAAATAACTGCCGAGGCTATAATCGGTAATATACTAGCTTTAAATCCAGACGAGATAACTACCAATCCACAAATCATGAAAACCAAAACAACAATTACTGATATGTTGACCTTATGTACTCTTTTTACATCATATGTATCCTTTTGTTGCATAGTATGCCTCCTAAGGTTCTATTTTTAAAGTATTTTCTCTATTATATTAATTTTAAGTCATTTTTCGTAAAATGCAAGTAATATTGTGAAAAAGGATGTCCCCATAAGATTTCTTATATGGACATCCTTTTTGATAATATATATTATACTAATTATTTTACTTTTCTAACATCCAGAACGCCTTCAATAGCTTTTAGCTTAGTAACTACTTCGCCATTTACTTTTGTATCTATGTCAATAACGGTATAAGCATATTCTCCTCTACTCTTATTGACCATGTTGGCAATATTTACATTAAGCTCCGCAAAACTTCCTGTAAACTGTGTAAGCATTTTAGGTATATTCCTATGAAGTATGGCTATACGTCCCTGAGTTGTACATATTCCAGCATCACAGTTAGGATAGTTTACAGAATTCTTGATATTTCCATTTTCCATAAAATCCATAAGCTGTTTTACTGCCATCATTGCACAATTATCCTCAGATTCCTCGGTTGAAGCTCCTAGATGAGGTATTGTAATAACCCCATCCATATTAGCAGTCTTATCATTAGGGAAATCCGTAACATATTTTGCTATCTTGCCAGACTTTAATGCTACTTCCATATCCGCATCATTAACCAGAAGATCTCTTGCGAAGTTCAGGATAACTACTCCATCCTTCATCTTCTCTATTGATTCCTTATTAATCATTTGCTTAGTGTTATTATCGGGATTCTCATCCTCAACAAGAGGAGTATGTACGGTAATATAGTCACAATCCTTATAGATGTCTTCTCTAGTCTTTACATGGATAACACCTCTTGATAAGTTCCATGCGCTGTCTACAGAGATGAAGGGATCATAGCCATATACAGTCATTCCCAAATGGGTAGCTGCATTTGCAACCAATACTCCGATAGCTCCAAGACCGATAACTCCGATCTTTTTACCTTTAATCTCTGTGCCTGCAAATTGCTTCTTTCCTTTTTCAACAAGCTTACCGACACCGGCTTCGCCTTTTATTGTCTGAACCCAGTTAACACCACCGATTATATCACGGGAGGCTAACATAAGTCCTGCTACAACCAGTTCCTTAACTCCGTTGGCATTAGCACCGGGAGTGTTGAATACCACTATTCCCTTTTCAGCACATTTATCTAGAGGTATATTGTTAACACCAGCTCCAGCTCTTGCTATAGCCTTTAGGTTATCTGAGAAGTCCATATCGTGCATAGCTGCACTTCTAACTAAAATCATATCCGCTTCATTTACATCATCAGTCTTGTTATAATCATCAGTGAAAATATTCAGACCTATTGGTGCAATCGGATTAAGACAGTTATATTTCATATTGTTTACTCTCCTTCCCTACACAGGTTCTTATCATTAAATTATAAATTTTCTGCTTCAAATTTCCTCATGAAATCAACAAGAGCTTTTACCCCATCATATGGCATGGCATTATATATGCTTGCTCTCATACCACCAACAGTTCTATGCCCTTTCAGGCTATCGAGTCCAGCTGCTTTAGCTTCCTTAACGAATTTAGCATCCAGCTCTTCATTACCAGTAACAAAGGGTACATTCATTAAGGAACGGTCTTCCTTCACTACAGTTCCCTTAAACAGTTTACTCTGATCAAGGAAATCATAAAGAAGCTTAGCCTTTATCTCATTCTTTTCCTTCATAGCCTCTAGGCCACCCATATTCTTAATCCATTTGAAAACCTTGCCGCAGATATAGATGCCATATGCGGGGGGTGTATTGTATAATGAGCCGTTATCGGCTTGTGTCTTATACTTTAACATGGTAGGTGTTCCAGGTAAGGTATCCTCAGTTATTAAGTCTTCTCTAATTATAGCTATTACCACACCAGCGGGTCCGACATTCTTCTGAACACCGCCGTATAATATACCGTATTTTGTTACATCTACAGGTTCTGATAAGAAACAGGAGGATATATCTGCTACAAGAGTCTTACCTTTAGTGTTTGGAAGAGTTTTATATTTGGTACCATAGATAGTATTGTTCTCGCATATGTACACATAATCAGCATCATCTGATATAGGTAGGTCTGAGCAATCGGGTATATAGGTAAAGGTTTTGTCTGCGGATGAAGCAATCGCATTAGCCTTTCCATATATAGATGCTTCCTGATATGCTTTCTTAGCCCATTGTCCAGTAATGATAAAATCTGCCACCTTATTCTTCATAAGATTCATAGGAACAGCGGCAAATTGTTGAGAAGCGCCTCCCTGCAGGAACAGTACCTTATAATTATCAGGAATATTCATTAATTCCCTTAAATCCTTCTCTGCTTCCTGTATTATACCAGCGTATGTCTTGGATCTGTGGCTCATCTCCATAACAGACATTCCTGAGCCCTTATAGTCTAGCATTTCTTCTGCGGCTTCCGTAAGCACCTCTACAGGAAGCATAGCCGGTCCGGCTGAAAAATTATAAATTCTTCCCACTTTCTAATCCTCCTCAATTCTTTTAATTTTTTTTTATACTAAAGCGGAGGATTTATCCTCCTTATCTTTTAACTGTTTCGATGTAATCTATTATAACTTTAGCTTAGTAAAGTATTGTTATTATTATAGAACTATGTTATTTTTTTGTCAATACGTTTCTTCTATAGTTTATGCAAAAACCAAAAAACCAGTAAATCCTATATAATTTATACTACTATAATTTCATTAATATTAAAACGAAAATTTTAAATTTACCATAATTTAATTATTTTGACTTTTGTCTATTTTTGTTATATAATATATGAAGTTTCAG
>CAZDWP010000002.1:0-38404 GCA_964508985.1 uncultured Herbinix sp.
CTTTAAAAATGTCTACACTATTTCTTAGTGTAGACATTAATCGTTAGGTTAGTTGGCCATTGTTTTAGTGGTCACACGATAATATACAGATGTTGCAACTATTCCCAATAGCAGTATTCCTATACAGAGAACAAATGGTAAGGCTCTGGAGATATCGCTAAGAACACCGGATATATAACCAAATGGTACGCTCACTAGCATTACTGTTGTCTGTAGTAATCCCATTATTCCTGAACGCTCTATGGGATCCACATGAATAGCTACCAGGGACTCTCTAAGTGTATGTAGCACGGCCATGCCAAGTGCTTCGAATCCTATTGAAGCCGATAATATCACATATCCCCATATACCAGTATCTGTAATGGATATCAGTAACAAACAACTGATTATAGTGCTTATGAAGCCCGCATACAGAGGCCATTTCATATTAGTCTGCTTCATATGAGCTATTACGGTAAAGAACAATACTATCGCAAGTATACTTTTTACCATTGGAAAGATAGGGAGCAATACATCAGGAACGCCGATTCGTCTCGATGCAATAATCTGCCAGAAGGTCATTCCAATCATACCTACTATCTCTACCAAGATACTGATTACTATCGCAAACTTTGTTCCCTTAGATGCTAATATCTTCTTTATAGCAGTCTTGTAACCTGATAGCATCTCTAACCAGGACAAGTTACGTGTAGCCTCCCGCTTGATCTTACCCACGGCGGTCTCTGTTGACAGTTTATATAGAATTAATATCTTTGCTGTCATTATAACAAATGCATTGATATAAAGTATTCTTATTGCAGGTACTAGTGTCAGCTTTGCTACCAAAATCGAGGAAATCGGTGCAAATAAAGCTGAAAGGTTAGCGGATATGATTACCAGAGAATATATCCGTGTAATCTTTTCCTTTGGAGCATCCTCTATCAGCAGACAGTCCCATGATACTGTAGTTATCTTCATTGTTCCGTTCAGTAGAGCAGCCACCACGAAGAACCAAAAGCCCTGACTGGATGCCCAGATAAGGCTAGGTAGGCTCCATGCTAAGAAATCAAACACAGCCGTGCTGAGTCTTCGTCCCATCTTATCTATAACCGCACCTGATATGAATGCAAAAATCATCTGTGAGAACATATATATTGAGGTAATTATCCCTATCTCTATATCACTCATGCCAAAGGACAGCATAAACACCGACGCATAAGGTATGCACAGATTCATTGAGAGTCCCCACATGGGCTCGGTATATACACATGCACGAGGATTTCCTCGCAAATCTATTAGAGTACGAAGTAACGGGTGCTTTATTAGTTTCTTTTTCATTTTATTAGTAATTCCTTTCTTTGTCTTTATCTTTGTGTTAATTTAAAATGTCACTATCTCATCAATTCGTTTGTAATTCTCTTTCCTGTTGGTGTAGCCGCAAGACCACCTTCTCCTGTTTCTCTAAGAGTTCTTGGAAGGGATTCTCCAACCTCTCTCATAGCATCTATTACCTCATCCGGTGGAATCTGGCTGCGGATACCGGCTACCGCCATATCTGCACTAGCTATGGCAATAACAGCTCCTCCTACATTACGCTTAACGCAAGGAACCTCTACTAAGCCTCCGACCGTATCGCATACCAGTCCAATTAGATTCTTAAAGGACATAGCCACGGCATGAGTAATGCTCTCTCCATCCCCACCATTAAGGTATGCTAATGCCCCAGCGGCCATAGCACTGGCTGAACCAATCTCAGCCTGACAGCCCCCAGCAGCTCCTGATATAAAAGCCCTAGTAGCTATAACCTGTCCTATTCCTGCTGCCACATACATAGCCTCTATCATCTGCTGTGAGAAGGCTTCGAATTGCTCCTCATAGGTTAAAAGTACCGCAGGAATCACACCGCAAGCACCCCCTGTAGGTGCTGCCACAATCTTCTTCATACAGGCATTGGACTCTCCCATCTTAAGTGCCTTTGACATTACCTCTCCTATAAAGGGTCCCCCAAGGGTCTTTCCTTCAGATAGAGCACGGCCAATTCTTGCACCGTCTCCTCCAACAAGACCGCTAGTTGAGGTTAAATCTTCTTCATAGGCTTTGTCTGCAGCCTTCATGGCCATATATAGTTGCCTCATCTTTTCAAAAGATTCTTTCTCGGTGACAACCCTCTCCTCCATATCATCCTCAAGAATAACTCTCCAGAAGGGCTTATCCTCTTCCTTGCATTTACGTAATATCTCATCTAAAGATCTAAAGCTCATCTTTTACCTCCAGCATCTATATAGGTTACCTTTTTAACTCCCTCGGAATTTGTAAGTAGCTCCAATACCTCAGAGGGAACCCCTTGATCACATTCAATAATCATGACGGCATTACCGCCTCTTTTATCCCTTTGAATCTTCATGGTAGCAATATTGATGCTATTCTTACTTAATAGGGAAGTAACCATGGATACATGTCCTGGTTTGTCAATATTTCTTATTACTAAGGTAGGATAAGCAGCGGTAATATCCGCTTCAATCCCATCTATCTGATTTATTACAATAGAGCTTCCTCCTATTGAGGATGCTATGATTTCCATCTTATTGCCCTGTATACCCACAAGCTTAAGCAATACAGAATTTGGATGGGCATCTCTTAGCTCAATCCCCTCAAACTCATATTCCAGTCCTCTTTCCTTGGCATGGGAAAAGCTATCGGGAATTCTTTCATCATCCGGCATCATACCAAGAAGTCCCGCAATCAAGGCCTTATCCGTTCCGTGTCCTTTACCTGTTAAAAGAAATGAACCGTGGAGAAAAATCTTCGCCTCTTTTATATCCTCGCGCATAAGCTTTCTGGCTGTATATCCTATCTTAACAGCTCCTGCGGTATGAGAGCTAGACGGACCGACCATAATAGGTCCCATTACATCAAATACATTCACAGCATACCCTGCCTTTCATCTGTCTTCTACATACTATTATGTCCAAAAATAAAATAACCCTGATATATTATCTATCAAGGTTATTCTATAATACTTCTTAACTTTTTACCAATACAATTGCAACAATATTATATTATTCCGGACCATATCACATTCTTAACATTAAGTAGGCTTTCTGGATACCATATGTTTCCATCTGTATAAGGAACTAACCATACAGCACATAGCTTTTCTCTGGGATCTATAACTACACTTAGGTAGCCCCAGCCTTCGTGGAAGAAGAAATCCGGACTCGTAATTATAGCATCTCCTCTTCTAAGATCAGGACCCATTCCATATAGACGGTTTTTGTTATTTGATCCCCAGCAGTAATCAGGTACATTAAAAAGGTACTGTGTACGCATCTTCTCAATAGCCATTTTACCGAGAATTCTTGTATTTCCAAGACGGCCTCCATTACAGAGCATTCTGGCAAATCTTGATAAATCCATAGCTGTCGAGTGTAACCCACCTGCGGTCTGTGGCACATCCTGCCATATAGCATCCTCAGGCCCCATTGTACCATTTATCATATCGGATATCATCTTCTCATGTTCCTCAAATTGAATCAAATGACGCTTAGCAATCTCAGGCCCAGGTCTAAAGCTGCTATCTTTCATTCCCAACGGCTCCAAAATATTAGTGGTAATATACTCCTCTGCTCTTATTCCCGTAACCTTCCCAATAAGCTCACCAAGTAGTACAAATCCAAATGACGAATACTGCCACTGTTCTCCTGGTTTACAGGAAACCCCTGCCTTAAGCCCGGCTTCAATCCAATCGTCGCCCTTTTTGCATTTTTCTATATATGAAAATGGATTGTTTTTCTCATCAGTAGCAAAAGGAAGACCTGATGAATGCGATAAGACCTGAGCAATAGTAATGCTCTTAAAGTTCTCTTTATCCATCTGAGGAATATACTTTGACATAGGCTCATCTGGTCTTATAAAACCATCTTCAACCAGCTTGAATATGGCTACTACAGTTACCAACTTAGTCACAGAGGCTATTCGCATAACTGTATCAGGCTGCATCAGCTTGTCCTTGTCTCTTTTATAGCTGCTATACCCCAAGGCATTATAGGCTATAACCTTATCGTCCTTCGCTATGCAATAGCTTGCTCCCATTAATCTATGATCATCAATCATTCTCCACAGATGTTCGTTCAATGCTTCTATTCTGCTGCTGTCATACCCGACCAGCTCGGGAGTTTCATCAATATTACCCCTCTGTAAAATCATTTCACCCATTATATCCCCCATTACTTAATATTGTCTAATGTTGAACATGCTTTATATTAATATTTTGCAGGTTCTATTAATATTACCTTATTTTGCTATTAATTTCAATAAGTTTAACTCTTTTCTCTTTCTGCTATTCTTACTTGAGCATCTCACATCCAAATAGCGATAATTTCTTAATTACTTCTTGCTTAACAGCCTCTACTTGGCTTGGTATTAGTTCCATAACACCCCTATCAACATCCATAAAATTATTACTTATCGCCTGAGCTGCCGCTACATTAATATCTGTAAAGATGTTCACCTTGCTGATTCCGCCATGAATTGCCCTTTTAAAATCATTATCAGTTAAGCCTGAACCGCCATGAAGAACAAGTGGTACATCTACAGCACATGCAATAGCTTTTATTCTTTCAAAATCAAGCTTCGGTGGAAGCTTATAGGCACCATGTGCCGATCCAATTGCAACAGCAAGAGCATCTACTCCTGTCCTCTGTACAAAATCCTTGGCCATGACAGGATCTGTATAGTATTTTGTGGAATCATTCAGAAGGGAATTTCCCTCTGCCGAGCCTTCATTGTCTCCAACATGACCTAGTTCACCCTCAATTGTAGCACCATAGGAATGAGCAATGTCAGCCATTTCTTTTACCTTTTTGATATTTTCTTCATAGGAATCCCTGGAGCAATCATACATAATGGAGGTGAAGCCCAGTTCCAAGGCTTTAAGGCAAGTCTCCTTATTAAGGCCATGATCAAAATGGACTACTACCGGAACCTTTGCTTTCTTTGCCATAGGAATTAGAAGATAAGATAGCTCCTCCAGAGGGCTATAGGGCAATAAGACCTCCGCCGTTCCTATAATAATAGGCGAATTAGTACTTTCAGCCGCTTCTATAATTCCTCTAGCCAATTCAAGATTTACAGCATTAAATAGTCCTACTGCATACTTACCCTTCTTTGCAGGATAAAGAACTTCGTTCATATTAACTAGCATACTTTTTTCCCTTTCCGCACATTCTTATATAGTCATTTACCAAGCCTTTTGCCAACCTTTATTAATCATTTCTTCCAGCTCAGGGAAGGTTTTTAATCCGCTTAAGGCATCGTACTCAGTAACATTTAAGGCACCTGTCGCAGTCGCCATCTGTAGACATTTTTCTATAGGATAGTCCTTAACTATTGATGCTAAAAATGCTGCAATCGTAGTATCCCCCGCTCCCGTGGCCGATATTATCCTATCGGGCTTATAGCTTTTTTCAAAGCCATTTCTATCACCCCATCTAGATGGATCACTTATCAATCCATTATAAAGTGATCTTCCTTCAACGATGGGTTTTCCTTCTATAATGGAATTTCTATTTCCTATAGACGCTATATCATTTACTGACGCAGTTCGGTAGTATAAGCCCGGTGAGCCACATTTAATCAAGACAATTTTAGCACCCATATCGATTAATTGTCTTCCAAGAGGATCTATATCTTCCTGAATCCTTAGGATTTCTGTAAGGTCTTTTCCTGCTGCCCTCTTGTTCCACTCGCTAAACCGCTCAGGATCAAGCATGTAACATAGCTCTTCTGCACTCGGTGCAAATATATCAACATAAGGCATAAGTCCATTAAGTATCTTCTTCCAATCCTGCTTTCCTGCTTCTGAATTAGGGTCCACTGCAGCCATATCTAAGGATGTAACAATCCCCTTAGATTTAATTCTTTTAAATAGGCTTATTAATTCTTCTCCTTCATTTATGTACATCTGCCTCATCAATGGTGGATATCCAAAATGAAAGAGCGCTACATCCTCCAATTGTTCATCCTTAACATCATCACTGGAAAATGTGCTATTTGCTCCAGGATGGTGCAGAAATATCCTGTCTATACCTTGAGGTGCAATTACAATAGAATAGGATGTGGTGGATTCTTCGTCTATAATAAGCCCATCCTCTACACCATACTCCTTAAAAATATCAGCAACTGCCTGTCCAAAATTGTCCTTTCCGACCTTACCCATAAGTGAAACATCCATACCTAACAGCTTCATAGCGAGACCGGTATTTGCCACACATCCGCCTGTATGCACATCTGCTTCATCCATATGAATTAGCTTGCCCGGAACAAAAATCTGTTCTAGCTTTCCCTGCTCCTTTGATGAAAAAACCGGGGTGATATCCAAACATACATGACCAGCTACTATTACCTTGTTTCTTATATGCATTATTGGAACCTCCGTTGCTTCGTGTATATAATTATCCGTAAATAGTTTCATATATATGTTTCGCATATTTAGCAGCCACATTAACTCCAGATACACTTTCCATAGCACCGAAAAATGCATTTGAATTAACCTCACATACTATCGGTTCTCCATTTTCTCCATATAAGAGGTCTATTCCACAATAATCTAGATTTAGAATATCAGCAACTTTTTCTGATATCTTTGCAAATGACTCTGGCAGCTCAATCGGCTCGGCAACTCCACCTAGCTCGATATTCGATCTAAAATCAGTCTTGGATGTACGTCTCATGCCGCATACAGCCTTACCACCTATCACTATAACCCTTACATCTCTCCCCTTGCTTGAACTAATCATCTTCTGAAATAGATGAGACTTAAGCTTTACCTTCTCCATCCGAGTTAACAGCTCATCACGATTATCAGCACAATATACCTTAGCACCCAATGAACCATAGCACTCCTTAATAATGCATGGATATCCCAGTTTCTCTTCGATTAACTCAATTCTTGGCATTACCTCATCTATGGATGCTTCTTCATTGTAGCATAGAAGTCCTGCTATGGTATCAGGCATACTAATACCATGTCCTGCGAGTCTGATATGGGTGTCCATCTTATCATCACATATACGGATGGCCTCATGTCTGTTAAATAGCCTTATCCCTGTCTTTTCAAGAAGTGATGATGTATATTTATCCTTGTCTAGATATATTGCGAAATCATAATCCTTTATGAATGATACAGCATCACCTTCTATAATCATCGCTGTATCAATACTATTTGGTTTAATATCAACATCTACTCCTAGCTTCTTAAACTCTTCCTTAAGTCTGATTGGCTGATTTGATGCAGATATAAGTCTTGAATATGGATTAACTAATATTAGTGCTTTTTTCAATTGGGATTCTCCTTGTTTATTATATATTGTCATATCGTAATTCAATGTCTGTCTCATCCTCAATATCTTTATCCCATAATGTATCATTAAAATATACTGTAATCTTACAGCTATTTGAATTTTTCTTCAAGTATAATATCTGGCTTAAGATTTTCTTTATCCCCTTGTTTTCTGTAATATCTTCACTACCTCTTCCGTTTTAAGAGCTTTACCGTAGGAAACAACCTTTCCATCCACAACCAATGCAGGGGTAGTCATCACCCCATATGCTGCGATTTGTGAAAAATCGGTCACATGGTCAATTTCATTATCCATACCGAGTTGCTCAAGAGCTCCCTTTGTAGCTGCTTCGAGCTGATTGCATTTTGCACAACCACTTCCAAGTATTTTTACAGACGCACCCTCTACCTTTGCATTTTGTGCCTTTGCCATGCTTTCGTTATCACAATTGCCACCACAGCAGCAGACAGAGGTCTCTTCTTTTCTCTTTCCAAAACTGAATATTGCCATAATTAATCTCTCCTTATATTATAATTGATTGAATTGCATTGAAAAAGTATCCTACAATTATGATACCGATAGTACAAATTCCGATGAAAAGTGCAAGCAATTTGGGCTTTATTGCTTTACGTAGCATTATCAATGATGGTAAAGACAAGGTGGTAACACCCATCATAAATGATAGAATAGCACCAAGTTGTGCTCCTTTACCTAATAAGGCCTCAGCTACTGGAATAGTCCCAAAGATATCAGCATACATCGGGATACCTACAAGAGTTGCAAGGATTACAGCAAAGGGATTACCACCACCTAAAATATTCTCAATCCAAGACTTAGGAATCCAGTTGTGAATAACTGCACCTATTCCTACCCCTACTAATATATAAGGAAATACTTTTTTTAATGTATCAATCACCTGATCTTTTGCATAAATCAAACGCTCGTGCTTCGTAAGATCAGGAGATTCAATATCAACACTGCCGGCTGTGGTAATAAAGCTTTCAACGTGTTTTTCCATATGCATCTTTTCAATTATGGTGCCTCCTACAACTGCAATGATTAGTCCGATAACAACATAGAGTATAGCTACCTTCGCCCCGAAAATACTCATTAAAAGAACAAGAGAACCCAAATCCACCATTGGAGAAGATATCAGGAAGGAAAACGTTACTCCCAACGGTAGTCCGGCACTAGTAAAACCAATAAATAGTGGAATGGAGGAGCAGGAGCAAAATGGTGTTACCGTTCCGAGCAAAGCAGCAACGGTATTAGCACCAATTCCATGAAAGCGTCCCAAGATTTTTTTGCTCCGTTCAGGTGGAAAATAACTTTGAATATAAGAGATCATAAATATCAAAGTACAGAGCAGTATTGATATCTTTAATACGTCATAGATAAAAAACTGTGCGCTGGCAACCCAGCGGTTGCTAGTATCCAGACCTAAAGCTGAAAGCCCACTGCCTATCAACTTGTTAAGCCATTTCATTCCAAGAATTTGACTTTGAAAAAAGTCCCAAATTTCTTTAATTACATTCATTAATAAGACCCCCTTTAATAGTGAGACAAACACATCAAGATTTTTGGATGTATAGTGCTTTTAAAAAGCCACCTCTTGCTGGCTATTTATTTCTTACAGTAATCATTATATCAATCTAAAGTATTCGGTGATGTTAAGCTTTTAAGTAGTTTAACTGCAAAATCACTTCCATTATCACTTATTTTATAGTGCATCCATTTTCCATCCTGCCTACTGTCCACTATACCTGATTCACATAGAATCTTCATATGGTAAGATAATGAGGACTGTGCCATATCAAGCTGTTCACCTAAAAGGCAAGCACATTCTTCACCATTTTTAAGTAACTCTAGTATTCGTAATCGCCTTTCATCGCATAAGGCTTTGAAGACCGTTGTCATCTCCTCATACGTAATTTTCATTTTCTCACCTCATATCCAAATTTCTTGATATAATAATTGTATGCTTCATATAAGGTTTCGTCAACATATTATCCAATATTTAGTAAATTAGTTTCTTTGTTTCGGAAACCAATGGCTTGTATTGTTTGCTATCTTAACAAGTATTAGCATTACAGGGACTTCTACTAGCACGCCTACAGTTGTTGCAAGTGCTACTGGAGATTCCATTCCAAATAATGCGATTGCTACAGCAACAGCCAGTTCAAAGAAATTGGATGCTCCAATCATTCCTGCTGGGGCGGCTATATCATGAGGTAATTTTAATATTCTTGATGGTATATAAGCTACAAAGAAGATTAAAAATGTCTGAATGATTAAAGGTATTGCAATTAATATAATATGCAGCGGATTTGCTAATATAACTTCACCCTGGAATGAGAATAATAGTACTAACATTAGAAGTAGACCAATTGTGGTTATATTATCGAACTTGGGTAAGAAGGTCTTCTCAAAGTATTCGGTACCCCTTTTACGTGTCAATAATATTCTTGTTAATATTCCCGCTGTTAAGGGTACTACCACAAAAAGTACTACTGACATGATTAATGTATCCCATGGAACGGACACATCGCTTACTCCAAGCAAGAATTTTACGATAGGTATAAATGCAATTAATATGATTAAATCGTTGGTTGCCACTTGAACTACAGTATAAGCAGGATTTCCCTTTGTTAACTGGCTCCACACGAATACCATGGCTGTACAGGGTGCTGCTCCTAACAATACCGCTCCAGCCAAGTACTCTTTTGCTAGATCAGCCGGTATTAAGCCCTTAAATATAACGTAGAAAAACAATACTGCTATTCCATACATAGTAAATGGTTTAATTAACCAGTTGGTGATCCAAGTAATATATAAACCCTTTGGGTTTTTCCCAACATTTTTAATACTTTGGAAATCAACCTTCATCATCATTGGATATATCATCACCCATATAAGTATTGCTGTTGGTATAGATACTTCAGCATACTCAAACTGATCAAAAAATTCAGGTACAAAAGGTAAAAACTTACCGATTAGGACACCTACAATCATGCAGATTGCTACCCATAGGGTTAAATATTTCGAAAAGAATCCAATTCCTGTAGCTTTTTCTTTACTCATCTATTTCTCTCCTCTTAATATGGCTTATTTCTTGTGTATAACATCCTATTTGCTACACTTATTTTTTATATTCATCTGTCTTACTATAATGCTTATGGCCTCCGGAAAGATTATATACTTTCTTAATCCCGCTATTAATCAGAATGTTTTGAGCCGCATTTCCGGTAACCCCTTTATTACAATAGGTTATGGCGATTACCTCTTGATCCAAATCCTTTACCATTGACCGGAGTTTCGAGTGGGGTATGCTTTTAGCTGTTCCAATATGAGCATTCTCATACTGGGAGTCTACTCTGGCATCAATAAGTACATATTTTTCTCCCGACTTAGCTAAATGATTCAGCTCATCAGCCGTAATCAACTCTCTACCCTTGTTGATTGCGTTATCTAATATCATGCCTGTATACATAACGGGATCCTTTGTGGTTGAGAAGGGTGGTGCATAAGCTAGATCCAGATGGAATAAGTCTTCTGCATTTGCCTTGAAGGTTATGGCTGTGACAAATACATCAATTCTCTTATCTACACCATCATAACCAACAATTTGAACTCCCAAAAGTCTACCACTCTTTTTATCTGCAACAGCTTTAATAACCATCTCTTTTCCACCAAAATACTCGGGTTTATTAGGCTTCGTATTATGGCATACAACTACTTCAAAGCCTTCTTCCTTCGCTTCACGCTCCGATAGTCCAGTTTGCGCTACTGTTAAATCAAACACTCGAAATATTCCAGTTCCTAATATCCCACGGAAGGAAAGACTTCCACCCGTAATACAATCGCCAGCAATTCGTCCTGTCTTATTGGCTGTAGAGCCGAGTGGCCTATATACCGGTTTTCCTGTAACCACATGAAAGTGCTCTATGCAGTCACCACAGGCATAGACATCAGGTAAATTAGTCTTCATGGCCTTATCCACTTTAATCGCTCCCGAAACTCCTAGCTCAATCCCAGCCTCTTTTGCCAGGGCTGTATTAGGACGTACGCCTGTAGATATAAGAACAAAATCAGCTTCTATCTCCGTCCCATCCGATAACCTAACTACATTATCGGTTATCTCGGTAGCACTTGCGCCAAGAAATACTCTGATTCCATTCTTCTGAAGATGATCCAACACATACACTGACATATCCTTATCAAGTCCCGGAGTAACCTGTGGCAATCTCTCTACCAATGTAACTTCAATCCCTAGTCTACTCAGATTTTCACAGACCTCTAAACCGATAAAGCCCGTTCCGATGATACAAGCCTTTATAGGCTTTTCTCCATCAATATAACTCTTGATTCGATTCATATCATTAATGTTTCGTAAAGCAAATACATGATTACGATCAATACCTTTGATTGGTGGAATTACTGAGCTGGCACCAGTTGCAATGATAAGCTTATCATAATTATCAGTAAATACAGAATTATTTGACAGGTCCTTCACTTCAACTTGCTTCAAATCTGGATTGATAGACAGCACCTCATGACCTGTGTGTATGTCTACATTATACTTGTTTTTGAAAAATGCCGGATCTCTTGGTGTTAATTCTTCAACACTGCCGACCTCACCACCTATATAATAGGGCATTCCGCAACCGGAATAAGATATAAAGCTATCCTTTTCATAAATAACAATTTCATTTTTCTCATTATTTCTTCTAGCCTTAGCAGCTGCGGATGTCCCGGCTGCGACAGCACCAATAATTATCAATCGCATCTTCCTACCTCCTTCATTTTATTACAAATACATGTAGTATCGCCATTTGTTAGATTAAACCAGAAATCCTTCAATGACTGTACCATCTCTTCGTTATTACTGTATCTTATCCAATTACCTTCTTTTCTGCTCTTTACTAGTCCACTATCAGTTAATACCTTCATATGATAAGATAATGTAGGCTGAGTAATTTGAAATGATTCTAAAATATCACATGCACACATCTCTCCGCAGGATAACATTTCTACTATCTTTAATCGGGTATCATCTGCTAGAGCTTTGAAAACGGGTATATATTCCTTAGTAGTCTCCACAATTTCCCTCCATTCAATGCATATAGACATTCGTCTATATAGATTGTTGTCTATATAGTATTATATATATAGACAGTTGTCAATAACATATCTAACTGAATAGGATCTTTTATTATATATAAGTATTTTCTTTTATTGCTATAATAAAAGGCCTCCCAATGATTTTTAATCATAGAAGACCCAATACTGCTATCTACAGAATAATTAAGAAGCCACACGATGTTTTACATATGTTACTATCTCCTTAATTCCCTCAAATCTTTTAATTACAAGCTTTTCCTCCTCTATTTCCAGATTGAAATTGCTTTCTATATGAACAATCATGTTCATATAATTGATGGAATCCATTCCAAGCTCTGCTAGACTTGATTCCTCAGCCACTTGCAAACTCTGGTCTTCCATTACTCCCTTTGCTATTTGTATCACAATATCGGTTACTTGATCACCGGAGGTTTCTGTAATCTGACTGTTTATCTGCCGTTCTTTATTCATTTCATTCCAATTCTGCAGCATAGCCCTTCGATCCACTTTACCGCTAGCAGTTAAAATAATGTGTTCAACCCGGCAGAAACTGTTAGGTATCATATACTGTGGCAATAACTCTTGCAGCCTTTCTCTCAGATTGTTTACTGTAATTGCCTCATCAGAAACATAAAAGGTAATCAGCCTTTCCGACTCCGTGTCAAAACATGTTACGGAAGCTTCAATATCTTTAATCCTTAGCATGTTAGAATCGATATCCTCCAACTCAATCCGATGTCCTCGGAGCTTAATTTGCTGATCTTTTCTCCCCAAGCATATCAGTTCTCCTTCTTCAATAATCCCTAGATCTCCTGTCTTGTAAATCCGTTCAAAGGGTTCAAAGGCTAATCTTATAAAGCTTTTATCTGTTAGTTCTCTATTGTTCAGATAACCCTTAGCTAACCCCGATCCACCGATGCAGATTTCACCTATCTGGCCATCAGGAACCAGTTCCAAATCCTCATTAAGCAAAAATATCGTAGTTTCCTTAATTGGCTTCCCTATGTCAATTCTATCCTTATTCGTCAAATCGCTTAGACTAGACCAGATGGTTGTCTCCGTAGGTCCGTACATATTATAGATTCTAGCGTTTGTTTTTTTCTTAATCTCAGAAAATAATGCATATGGCAACGCTTCTCCGCCAATCATCATTATTTTTATTCCCTTTAGACAATTAAATTCATGATCTATTGTCCGAAGCATTTTTAGCCTAGAAGGTGTCATCTGTATCATATCCACCTTATGATCCATCAATAAAGCTGCCATTTTTTTAGGGTTATTCTGTTCCTCTTCATCTGCTAATACAACAGTAAGACCTTGATACAAAGTCAGTACTGATTCCAGGAAAAATATATCAAACGTACAATTAGTGAAACATGCCATAATATGGTTATGATTGAAATCAATAATAAGAGGAATTGCCTCCAAAAAATTATTAAATCCCTTTCTTGTGATTTCAACTGCTTTCGCTCTTCCGGTTGTACCAGATGTATATAAAAGATATGCCACCTCATTATATTCATTATCAACGAATTCACAGGCTTGGTAATTGCTCTCGAAATTCTCCGTGATAACTATATTTCTGCTACCAAAATCGAATTGAACTTTAGAAGATGATAGTATATAAGTAACCTCCGCAAAATCAAGCATATAATCAATGCGTTCCTTGGGCTGGCTTATATCAAGAGGCAAAAAAGTAATACGGCATTCCAATGAGGCAATAATTGCTGCAATAAGCTCAATTGTCCTTGGAAGTGCCAATGCTATAATTGGTTTGTTTCGCATACACTGCGTGGAATATAAAATATTCTTAATGAGGTTAATATTGTCACGCAAATCCTGATATGTATAAATTCTATTTCCTTGAAGAATGGATCCCTTGATTTCATTCCTGTAAAACATAATCATCCTCCTAGAATTATATATACTTTATGTGCGACCTACTACAAAAGACTCTAAGGTTCCGCTGATCTCTACTCCATTTACTAGTATTTTTTTGTATCGTCCGGAGCGGATCAAAATCGCGGCTACTGCAATACTAAGCGTCATTCCTGCTCCCAATGTTTCGCCTATCAAATCCTTAATGTAAATCTTCTTCGGAGAAGATATAAAAATCTCGTCCACCGCTTTCTCCTCTGCACTGCGAAGTCCACTGAAAGAATCACTTCCAAGTAATACACATTCGATTTCATTCTCCTCTGTTTTAGCATCCCTAATTGCATCTTGGATAAGCTTTATAAATTTATCGGTTTCATCTCCTGAGTCGTCAAACAGCGGTGAATATCCAAGTCCTGCTTCAGCGCATCCCAAAATATAACCGTAATCGCTACTGCCCTGATTCGTCAGTAGCAGAGATGCCGCCCCCTCTCCAAGCAATGGAGCTCGATATTTTTCCAACGCATACTCATGTATGGGTCTGCAATATTCTTCTACACCACTCGTGAATATCTCTTTTACCATACGCTTTTTCAGCAGCCTCATCGTATAATAAACGGTATTTCCTCCCATCAGCAGAGTACTGGGACCCTTTAACCCAAAATACATGGCTGCATGTCCTACTATCGAATTGCTTACAGTGTTTGCAAAATTCGTTGGGCTTGCCAGCTCAGGTGCCTTTTGCATTACCAACATTCCAAAATCCATATTTGTGTTTATTGATCCGTAAGCAACGTTCACAATAATTCCTGTATCACCAGGTATTATGTCTTCTCCCTGCTCCAAACCATCTATACAGTCATAGATTGTACCTGTCAGCATTTTTGCTGTTCTATTCATACGTCTTGCCTTTTTTTTATCAAGTAAATCATCAAAATCCAGACAATTCTTCAAAATACATGTATTGCTTTCCAGATTATCTAATATCTGCTCTTCTCGATTGCCTAATTTCGATATAAGTCCAAGTCGTTTAATTGCAATTTGTTCCATTTTCTCGCTTCCTTTCTTTATGCATATTTCTTAAGAATGACACTGGAATTATTTCCGGCAAACGCAAATGAATTTGAAAAAACATAATCTACAGGCATCTCTACGGATTTTTCTATAATAATTCGAATATTTTCTTTTGTTGGAAGCGGATCATTTGTATGTGCCGTTGCAGGTATAAACTGCTCATATAGGCTTGTCGCTGCCACTGCCAGTTCAATACTTCCAGCAGCACCAAGACAATGACCAGTAATAGATTTAGTAGAAGATAAATACACATTAGGATTACCCTTAAATAACCTGTGAATCGCTTTCAGCTCTGCCTCATCATTGGCCCTTGTCCCTGTACCATGGGCATTTATATATATTTTTTCATCAGTAAGTTGGATATTAGCATCCAGAATGGCATCTTTCATTACCTCATAGGCTCCATCACCATCCGGCTGCGGAGCAGTCATATTATAAGCCTCATTCCTTATGCTATATCCCATCACCTCCGCATAAATCTTTGCGCCTCTTAGAACTGCATGCTCATGTTCCTCCAGAACCAAAAAAGCACTGCCCTCACCGATATTAATACCGTTTCTGTTAGTATCAAAGGGTCTGCAGTAGCTTTCATCTAGGGATTTTAATGAATGGAATCCCACTGAAGAGAATTCGGTTAAACTGTCAGAACCCCCTACTATTGCTACTTCAACCTCCGCTCTGCGTATCGCCTCAATAGCAATTCCAGTTGCTGCCGTACCTGATGCGCAAGCAGACATAGTTGTATAGACAGGCCCTTTTATTCCAAGCCTTTTTGCAATTTTGGTAACCGAATAGGGAATCATATATGAGTATTTTCTTTCCTCAGCATTCCCTTCCTTTGTGCTCTCAAGATAACTCATCAAATATTCATTTCCTGAAAGTGATGTAGCATAAGATAACAGAATATTATCCTGATTATCCTCTATCAATTGCTTAATTGCCTTGTCTTCCATTAGATCATCAATTGCTTCATAGGCTATTTGATTAAGTCTTTCTTCATTCAAATTACAATATTTTAATTGGTCCTTTATTTGACATACTATCTTACTGCTGAGCTTATCTGAATCAAATAAAGTAATCTCCGACTGCCCAGGCACAGTTTTCTTCAGAGCCTCAATAAAGGTGCAGTAATTTTTTGCATTGGAACATCTTACCCCTATTCCCGTGATAACAATCCTTTTCTGCATTTGGTATCCTTGTATTTATAAGGATGGCTCATCCTCATACATTTTCCTTTCCTAATACTTTTAAAAGCTTATACATCAATTGCAGATGGAACAGAAAATCATTCCGCTTGTTCATTTTGCTTGCTTCTGATACTATCAGCAATAGTCCGGATGTTTTTGAAAATGTTCATTCCCTCATCATTTATCTCCATACCGAATTTAGTTCTTAACGCCACCACTAATTCTAGGGCGTCTACAGAGTCAAGCCCCATACCCACATTATCATAGTCAAAGGCATTGAAAATCGGAGCATCGTAATCGACATCCTCTTTATTCATGTAGTCAATATGCAGTCTGTCAAAAATCATATCTCTGATTTCTTCCTCCAGGATTATACCGGAATTTTCTAGACTCATATACATTCCTCCTTATTTTTTTAATTTATCAGCTATAACTAATAATTCAGACCAGACACATATCCGTCAGGTTCGTTATATTCAGATATAGCGGGAGCGGAATTCTTTTTCCTCCCTGATATTCCAGCGTTTGCTTTTTATTGTCTTCAATGTATGTATGAAATCCCATGAGAGAATAAGTTATCCCCATAATTCTGTTCTTGTCGGTAGGTACATATTCTGCATGGAGTTTTACCTGATGGTCCAGTGCCATGTTAACAATCAGTCCAAGCACCGCCTTGCCAATTCCCCTGCTCATTACTCTGCAGGATGTCAACAAAAGCTTCAAGGTCCATACCTTCTCTTTAATATTTATCAGAACCAGTCCAACTTTTCCATAATAGCCATACTTGTCGTTCAAATCCACAATTAACAATTTATAGCTCTCATCCGATAGAAATGACTTAAGCTCTTCATAGGAATATGTATACCCTGTTGAATTAAGCTGGTGGGTTCTGACTGTTAATTCTTCTGCTCTTTTTAGATCCTCTTCTTTTGCATATGCAATGGTCATAATCATTTTCAAAGAGTTAAGAAATTCCTCTTGTGTACCTATGAAGCTTTCCTCTACATGTTTTCTAACAATATCATTTTGGTACAAGCTTCTTCTATTCCTGGAATCATCAGTTATATATATCGGATTCATATCGTCGCGTTCCAAAAGACCATGAATTTCCTCCACTGCAATACAGGTTACATCAGGCAAACTGAAATTTACCTCATCCCTTTCAAAGGGCTGATCATCAATAAATGCAACCGTATCCATTGCAATGTTAATGTTCTTAACAATGACTTGAATATTTTCCGATTTGCTGTTCCAATTGATCATTGGATAGATAAAGTATTCATCCAACTGAAAGCTCTTCAACTGGTACATGGCCTGTTCATAATTATTCTTACTGACTACCGACTGTAAAATCCCACGCCTATCAAGCTCTTTTATGGTAGAAACTATTCCACTTCTTAACTCTACTTGCTTATCCTCACTAATAACTCCTTGCCATATCGTATTATCCAAATCCCAGATAACTAATTTTATCTTTTTTTCCAACGTACCACTCACCTCCAAATAAAACTAAGTATATTTTTGTTGTTTCTGTATTCCTGTTGCTGTCCTAATTTCACTGAAAGTCAACTAAATCGCGATAAAATTCCGCCTGCAAATTGAACATTTCACCATATAGTCCACCCTTTTCCATCAGACTTTGATGATTGCCATTTTCAACTATCTCTCCCTTATCCATGACTATAATACTGTCACAAAATCTACAGCATGACATTCTGTGGGAGATGTATATTGAGGTCTTTCCTTGAGTTAAATCATTAAAGTTACTGTAAATTTCATATTCAGCCTTCGGGGAAAGCATAGCTGTCGGCTCATCTAGAACTACCAGATTCGTATTTTTAAACAATGCTCTCGCAATCGCCAGCTTTTGCTGCATCCCACCGGATAATTCTACTCCCTTGTCATCAAATTGTTTACCCATCTGCGTATTTACGTCGTTGGGAAGATTCTTAACGTATTCTTCCAAACCAACCTCTACAAGGATTTTATCTATTTCTTCTTTGCTTGCTTCCGGATTAGCCTTATCAAAGATAATGTTCTCAAGAAGGGATACATTAAGAATATTAAAGTCCTGAAATACTGCAGACACCCTACTCATATACTCTTTTATCTCTAACTTGTTGATATCCTGTCCGTTCAGATAAATTGTCCCCTTGGTTGGTTTATAAAGCCTAAGTAACAGCTTGATCAATGTCGATTTACCCGCACCATTGTCACCTACAATAACTACCTTTGTAGCGTTTTCCACCTCAAAATTAATTCCCTTAAGCACATATTCAGACTGTCCGGGGTATTTAAACCAGACATTATCGAAACGTATATTCATTTCCTCTACAAGCTTTATTGGCTCTTCTTCTCCGGCTTTCAAATCAAGTTGATGCTCTTCTTTAATCCGCAGATAATCCAAAAATGTTTGTATGTATCTGCCTGATTTTTGTAGCAATATAATTTGAAAGGAAATGGCATTGGCAATTGCGATAAATGATATAATTGCACTGATATATACCGTAAAGTCACCGATTGTCATCTGATTGTTGTAGGTCATCCGGGCAAAATACAGATATATTACACCATCCTGCAGGCTGAATAAGGTTTGGCTTACCAGACCCATAACCGTAAAGGCTACTACTGCTATCGTAATTCCCTTAATCAGCTTTATGGCTGTTGCATACATCTTATCCGATATCCAATTTTGAAGTTTATTGATTCGCATCTCCTTAGCGTAATTGAAATTCGTCGCCAGCTCCTGAAAATATCCCAGTTTCCTTCCAACCTTCACAAGGGAGTTATTCCATACCTCAAACTCTTTATTGGCAGCTATTGCATTTAATATGGAGCAAATGATACAAATTACAAGTAATGATACTATAATAAGAGGATTAATCATTATCAGGACCGCACTTATTCCCAAAACCTGCACAACGCCTGTAATCAGTGACCGTATCCCATCTATCGTATTTCTGATATTCATAAATGCCGCCTGCTTGGGATAAAATACCTCCATTGCCTTTTGTCTCTCATCAATCAGATTAGGGTCTTCAATCTGACGGTAGGACAATCTCATGGTTTTTTTCTGTATCTGAAAGATAAAGTGAATTTTAATCTGCTCAATATTCTTATCATTATAGTAATTATATATATTCTTGATTATCTTCAGAAATAGACTGGTTCCAGTCATAATTGCTATATAAAATACGACCCTTTCGATTCTTTTCCCCTGGTATAATTCATCCACAATAAGCTTTAAAAGAATAAGGCCACTATATAGCAAAGCCGTGTCCACCAAAATCATAAAGCTGCTGAAGAATACATAGCTCTTTTTATATTTCCAAATAAGTCTGTAAAGTCGGCCTACATTTCCCAAATAGCTAAAAAAGCTTTTTGTGGTGTTTGTATCGGATTTTTGTTTTTTAGCCATTTGATACCTCCTCCTCAACATAATATTGCGCCTGCAGTCTGAACATCTCTGCATACATCCCATTTTTATTCATTAATTCATTGTGGCTACCGTATTCAATTATCTCGCCATCATGAAATACGCATATCTTATCACAGAACTTAGAGCTACTTAACCGGTGCGAGATATATAGGGCGGTTTTATTTTTTACCATGTTATTAAAATGTTGGTAGATGTTATGCTCCCCCATCGGTGATAGATTCGCTGTAGGTTCATCCAGGATGACCACCGGAGAGTTTTTATAAACTGCTCGGCATAATGCAAGTCTCTGCTGCTGCCCGCCTGATAATACCATGCCATCCTCTGCAAACTCTCTCGATAAAATGGTATCTCCCTGGTTCGGAAGGGAGGCTATCTTTTCCCACACTCCGTATTTTTCAAATATTTCATTAACTACAACCTTATTTGGTGGGTTCTCTTGAAAGGTAATATTCTCATAAACACTAAGTGCAAAAATTTTATAATCTTGAAATACTGTTGCAAACACATCTAAATACTCATCATAATTATAGTCCTTGATATTTCTTCCTTGATATAAAATTTCACCTTCTGTTACGTCATAAAGCCTCATCATTAACTTAACAAAGGTCGTCTTACCCGCACCGTTTTCACCCACAATCGAGATTTTCTCTTCCGGATTTAATATCATTGAAACATTTCTTAAAACATATTGATCTGAATTGGGATATTTAAACGAAACATTCCTAAATTCCAAAATTCCTGGTTTCGTTATGTCAATTTTAGCGTCTTTTTTCTGTGTACTTCTAAGCCTGTCTTCATATTTTAAGAACATAAAGTATTCATTGATAAAGTTATCATTCTTATATAAATTAACGATTTCATCAGACAGCTGGCCGAAGCTTTGGGCAAATTGTTTGGAAGCGTTCAGTAATAAGGTAAAACTGCCTATGGTTGTTCCTCCACTTATAACAGAGAGCACAAGCCAGATTAGTATAATAAGTTCTTGTACGCTCGTAAGTGTTACGCCTACAATATTACTGCGCTGAGTGTTACGGGCTTTTTTATTAAACTTGGCACTGTAGTTTTTCCTGTTTTCACGTCCCTTTCCTACAATGTATTCTTCCAAATTATAGATGCGGACTTCTTTTCCATATATCAAATTCTCGGACAAATCAGTAAGATATTTCCATCTTCTCTCAAGTGGCATGATTTCACTCTGCAGCTCATAATTCTTTTTTTGGGTTTTCAGATTAATCAACAGGCTTACTACAGAAACCGCCAAAATAAGAAGAATAATCAAAGGATTCAATGTGCTTATAATAAAAGTAGTGATAATCAACTGGATTAAAAATATAATTCCATTGTTTATGGCACCTAGATATAATTCCAGGTTTTCCGCATTAAGAAGTACGTATGCCGCCTTCCCCATCTGCTCCAATACAGCCATATTCTCAGTATATTCATAATCCATTTCAACTGCTTTGCTGGAAAATCTTGCAGACATTGGCATCATCAGCCTCTTTGCATACAATTTTACAAAATTATTTGAAAGTGTTCTCAAGTTTCCAAAGACCAGATTCAAAATCACCATCCATGCCACTATGAAAAATAACCGATTGAGACCCTCCCGATTGATAATACTGTCCACTAAAAACTTTATTGCTATAATATTAATAAATGGTGCAATCGAATTCGACAAGATCTGCAGGAAGGAATAGAACAAATACGCTCTATTGCTCTTCCAGATCAGTCTAGTCATATCCCTAAAATCAACAAATATCTTCTTGATCCTCAAAATAACCCCCTCCAAACTATTTTTTTACTATCTGCATTTTGATGTACTACAACTCTAATTTCTATCATCCACTACAGAAGATATCAGACTTTCCTGCCATTGAGCGATTGATTAATCCGTCTGCAAAAAGCAAGCAAGCATTTCCTTAAAACCGTGTATTATATTGTCAATCTGCTCCTTTCGATAAATATTTGCTTTATAGGATACATGTAACGTAAAAACCTGATTATACTTTTTAATATTAAAGTCAATATTATTTTTTGGTATCTTCATGTTGATTGCTATTTCCTTTTTGTCTTTTATCTTTTTAATGGACTGATCCTCAAAATCAAAGAAATAATAGAATTTGGGTAACTGATTATTATTGGCTGCTTTTTTCAGCTTAACAATATTGTTATAATCATAAAACTGATTTCTGATATCCTGCTCAATATTTTTAGCCGTCAACATCAAGTGGTCAAAGATATTTCGGTCATCATCCACATAGCTTCGCATCGGTATTAAATTTATAAATACACCGAGAATTTTTCTAAACCGAGGTCTGTATCGATTCAGTGTCGGAACTAATAATACTATGTCCTTCTTTCCGCTTTCTTTTGATATAGCCATAGAAAGTGCAGTATAAAACACACTGAACAAAGAAATATTCATGCTTTTTGAAAGTGTCTTCATTCTTTCAGCCAGTTCTATATCAATTGTCTCTTCAACAAAGGCATAGGAGACCTCCTTGGAAATTGTCGGTAGTTCAAGAGTATCATCATAATTCTCCAATCTCTTGGCCCAGTACTTCTCCATCTTTCGGTATTCATCCATCTGCATAAACTCTGTTTCAAATTCGATATATTCATGGTATTGGCCTTTGGGTTCCTCCAAATGCTTGCCTAATGCCAAGGCAAGCATTTCTTCTTGAAGCATGCTTACGGAATAGCCGTCCAATAATATATGATGTACATCAAACAGGAGAATTTTCTCCTGCTCAGGTCCCAGAAAAACTGTTACATGAAATAATGGAGCCTGTTTATAATCAAAACTTCGCAAATAGGAATGATAATCTATCTTCTCTATATCAATAACCTGTATGTAGTCAATCTTGATTTTAAGTTCCGGTAATACATACTGCATTAGTTTACTATCTATTAATACAAAATATGTCCGCAAAATTTCATGCCTTTGGATTATCTTTGAAATAATCTCCTCCAAGTCACCTTCAAATTCAGAAATATCCGAAACGAATGGATTGTTGTACATTAATTTATTGGCGTTGAGACGGCTATCAAAATAAATACGTTTCTGCGCCTCTGAAATATTATAAACACAGAGCTGATCTTTTTGCTTAGCATCCACAGTCAACGCCGCTTCTTCTTCTGCGCCGGTACTTTCCGTTTGCAACTTTTTGGAGTTTATGTATTCAGCTAAATTCCTGACAGAGGTGTATTCGAACAAATCCGCAATTGTCAGATATTCTGGATATCTTTCATCAATCAGTCCATGCATCTCTGAAAGCATAACGGAATCTCCTCCCATTTCAAAAAAATTATCAAAAACATTAATTTCCTCATATCCCAAAATACTGCTATATATGGAACCTATGACTTTCTCCGTTTCCGAATACTGGTTGGTATAATCTCCTATCAGCTGCGTATTCGTGTATGCACTCTTTGCTTTTAATACCTTATCTGACTTTGGAATAAAAATTAATTTACCGTTTCTAATTTGAGCGAAATCTCTGTTGCCATCACTTAGCCTCTGATCCTCCTGCGAGCTTTGGCTCACCTCAATTAACGCCGCTATCTTAGCTGTAATTCTTTTTGACGCTTTGTTTTTAGAATACTGAGACATAGTAAGAAAATTATCATTCACGTTAAACTGTCCTATCATCACTCTATGCTTTGAGCTCCTGATAAAGTAATCCAGTGCATAGATTCCCTCTTTTGTTGTAATTGCTTTTGTTGCTGAATCTACATTAATCCCATGTTTCACCGACATACCTGTTTCTTTCCAGGATACCCAATTCACCGTAAGCGTTTTTCTTCCCAGGCGGTTCCGGTAATCGGTAAAAGCGTCCAGATAAGAATTTGCCGCCACATAATCGCTTTGCCCTGCCTCTCCGGAATCCGTAACAGCAGAGGAATAGTTTAACATGAAATCCAAATTATCCTGTATTGTCAATATATCCAAATTCCATGCACCGTAAATCTTCGGATTAAATACCGAAAGGAAGGACTCTTTTTCCTTTCTCAATATATACCCTGCTCCACTTATTCCTGCTGAATGTATCACTGCATTAATTCTTCCGCATTGCTTTCTTACATCCTCCAGCACTTCTTTTACACAGTTGTAATCTCCTACATCACAGGAATATATCCTTAGGATGCAACCGTTATCTTTTATTTCTTCAAACATCTCAATTTTATGATTTAATTTTTTATCCTTTTTAAGCTCTTCCCATTCCTCTTCTGCAGCAAAACCCTTTCGACTGAGTAAGATAATATGCCCTGTAATCTGCCTGCTAATATAGATGGCAGTTTCAAGTCCAATGCCATCCGTACCTCCGGTAATTACATATACTCCATCCTCACGTAGGACATCCACGTCTGATTGATCGATATCAGCCTCATCCATTTCTTCCACATACCTAAGGTTATTTCGGTATCCCGTCATATAAAGATAGGTATTAACATGTATCTCCTTACAAATGCATTCAGCCAAGGTATCCAACTCCATATCAATTGCTCTACAGTTTATATTGGAATATTCTTGCTCAATTACCTTCCCAAGGCTTAATACCGCTGCATTCTCCGGAATTAGATATTTTTCATTGCCGTTGATATTATATGCATTGCAGGACAATATAATAAGGTCAATCTTTTGATTGAAATGTGCCTTTGACATTGCTTTAATAATATAAATCAAGTCGAAAAATCCGGTTTCCATCTTCAACTCAATCTCATCCCTGCTCTCTGAAGGTGCATTACAAAGAGATCTGGCATGTAGTATCATTTTAATGTTTCGGTGCAATATATCTTCAAAGAAGGCCTGGTAGCAATCCGTAGCGGAGGGTACGATATAGTGATTGTCATCTTCCTTTTTGAAGTCAACACCAGTATAAAGATGGATGACATCAATCCCCTCCTGTTCCAGTAGTTGGGTCAATTCCTTCAATCTAAGCTTATTATCATGCACTATCACAACTGTATCTGCAGCTTTTAACCCTGAAAGATCCTCTGCCTCATCGTTAACCCAGTTCTTTTCATAATAATAACTGTCTAGTTTGACCTCCTCCTGTATAAGCTCTAATTCCGGAACCTTATACCAACAGTGAAGCTTATCATATGGATAAGTGGGCAGATGCATCTTATTACAAACACCGTTATACATTGACTCCCAAGCTATCTCAGCTCCCTTGACATAACATTCCAGTATTCCAGGCAGAAGATTTTGCAAACCGCTGGACATGTACTCCTTAATCAGCATTTCGGCCTTAGCTGTCAGCTTGTTCTGTTCCTTTAATGTTATCTCATAATCGTATCTGTTAGTTTTGTTTTCTGGGACAATGGCATACTGCCCCATAAAGGAATCTGAAATTGATGCATCATATGGATAGCTACTACTTAGCTGTTCTAGCTTATAGATTAACTCCTGTCTATTTTGAAATGTAAAAGCAACACGGTAAGGAAAATGATAACGTCCCACATTCAAAGTATGACATATATCCCTAAGTTCTATTGTGTCTTGACAATTGAAATATTCCAAATACCTCTTTAGTAGGTTTTTCAAGGCATTTGTGCTCTTAGCGGTCGAAGTAAATACATGGGTGTCATAGCTTTCTACCTTACTAGCATTGTTTATTTCAGGTGCTTCCTCCATGATCAGGTGACAATTTGTTCCGCTCATTCCAAAACTATTAATTCCAATCAATGCCCTTTTCTTTTTGGGTAATAATGGGGTAGGTCTGGTAATCACATACAGAGGTGATTCTAAAAATTCAATATTCCGGTTGGGAACATTCAGATTCAAACTAGGTGGAATGGTCTTATATCGCAACATAAGGATCATTTTAAGGAGACCACTGATTCCTGATGCTTCATTTAAATGCCCGATATTAGTTTTTAATGATCCTATCCCACAAATCTGCCTATCCATTGTTACAATTTCATATGCATGCGTAATTCCTCTTATTTCAATCGAATCACCCAAAGGAGTACCGGTTCCATGAGCTTCAATGTAGCTAATATCATAAGGTGTGACTTTTGCATTCTTCCAAGCCCTCTGAATTACTTCTGATTGGGCCAGATAATTTGGCGCTGCAATGCCGAAGGAACTGCCGTCCTGATTTATTGCACTTCCTTTAATCACCGCATAGATGGCATCTCCATCTCTTACTGCTTGTTTCATTGATTTCAGTAATACAACCCCGACTCCCTCACCAACAGCCGATCCTGTGGAATTATCCCCAAAGGCTCGTGTCTTCTCTTCCTTGGACTCAAAACCAATCGAGAATTTATCAGCAACTGGAGAAAGTGCCAGTGACACTCCCCCTGCTAACGCCATATCACAGCTTCCATTCCTGATCTGGTCACATGCCATATGAACGGATACCAACGAGGAAGAGCATGCAGTATCAATAACCATACTAGGGCCTTTCAAATCATAAAGATAAGCCACCTTGCTTGCAGACATACTAATCTGATTCAGCGGCAAAGAAGCATTGAACAGTTCAGGATCCGCTTCATACAGGAGTCTGCTGTATGCACTCCCGATATTGGCAGAATACCCGAGAAAAATTCCTGTATTAGTACCTCTAATCCCGTTTTTTCCATAACCGGCATCATCTATTGCTGTGGCACAGCATTCAAGAAACAGTCTATTTGCCGGATCAATCAAAGAGGCTTCCCTAGGCGATATTCCAAAATAAGCATAATCAAATTTGTTAATCTCATCCAAATATGCACACTTCCGGAATTTAACTTCATCGTTTGTCTTATACTGATATCTTATATGATTCTCCACTTCACTTTTATGTTCCTCTGGCATATCACGGATTACATTTATGCCGTTAATAAGTATTTCCCAGTATTCCTCTAAATTATCTGCATTGGGCAATTTCATCCCAACACCTATAATAGCAATATCCTTATCATCTATTGCATTCTCCTCTTGTTTGCGTATGCTTTCCTGCTGTTCCTCTTCTGTCATCTCCATCTCCAAAAAAGTCTCTTCTTCGGACTCCGTATCTTCAGGGATGATTCCTCCTAGTTCTATAATATATTCTGCCAGAGATTTGACAGTAGGATTGGAAAATAGATCCGTTATTTTAAGTAAATTTGGATACAGTAAATCAACCTCATTGAAAATATAACCCAACATAATCGAGTCTGCACCTAATTCAAAGAAGTTATCATATAAGCTTATTACATCATAGCCAAGAACCTTACAGCACGCTTCACAAAGCTGACTCTCAACCCTTCCATATTCTCCAGTGGCGGGAGCCGACTTTTTTGCTTCTTCCTGAATTTTCTTCTGTGCTTCCTCCAGCACGCGGATTTTATCCTTAATATATGGTGAAAACTCCATTGGATACTTTTTAATTAACAGTCCCATCTGGCTGTTCAAATTCAATTCTCCAATTACAATATTACCACTTCCATTTTTTAATACTGAGAACAGACCAGTAATTCCGGTTTTTGTTTTAATTGCCTTGAATAGGGTATCCATCGTAAAATTATGGTCTACCGACATACCTGTTTCCGACCAAGTAGCCCAATTAATCGTTACACTTGCTCCCGGCTCTGACTTTCTTCTGTAGGCACTATAGGCATCCATATATACATTTCCTGCCGCGTAGTCCGGTAAATCTGAACTGCTGAAAATAGTGGAAATACTTGAATACATCACAAAAAAATCCAATTCTTGATTTCTTGTAGCATGGTCAATGATATAGGTTCCAAAAATCTTAGGGGCAATCATACCCATGATTCGATTCTCTGTCAGTCCAGCCAGATTTGTCCCTCCACCTATACCCGCTGCATGGAATACCCCGTTGATCCTTCCATATTGCTGATTGACAGAGTTTATAACGAACTCAACAGCTGCTTTATCAGATATATCACATGAATAATAAGCCACATGCTTTGCATATTTTTGAAGCTCATGAAGTCTCTTAATCCTTCTCACAATCTGCTGATCCTTATTCTCTCTGAGTATCGCTTCCCACTGGGATGCTTCCGGCAAAGCTATTCGCCCTAATAAGACCAGGGTGATATCTTCGGCTCGCCCAAGAATACCCATTGCTGTCTCATAGCCAATACCACCTACACCGCCTGTGATCAGGTAGATATGTCCGTCCTTCACAGATACATCCTTACCAGCAGCAGGGATTTCAACTTCTTTTAGTCCCTCTACATAACGCACATCATTTCTGAAACATACAATATCCAATCCATGCCCGACTTCCATTTCATCCGCTATAATTTGAAGCTTTGTATCCTCATCAAAATCAATACAATAGGTATGTATATTTTTAAATTCCCTATTCAAGGCTTTACCAAATCCGAAAATTGCCGCACCTTCAGGCCTTAAACAGACCTCCTCTCCCGTTACACAGAAAGCGGAATTGACAAGTGATATGATTGTAAAATAATTCTTACTCCAAATGGAGGATTTCAGACATTTGTATAAGGAGGAAAGGCTTAGAAGGGCAGTCCTTTGGTACTGCGATAAAGCAACATCACTTTGCACCGGCTCCTTATATATATTTCCTGTATAAATGATATGAGTGATTTCAGAAAAATCGACGCTCTTATATAATTTAAGAAAATAATTTTCTGCATTTATAATATCGAGCATTTTTTCATCAATACTAATGGTAATAATCCGGCGGAATTTATTCTCCAAACATTTATGGATGTCCTGACGTATGTTATCCGAAAGCTGGATCAGTAAACAGTCCTTAAGATGGCACGTTTCATTGCTTCTATCTTTCTTAAGGAAAATTCTCTTGTAATACAGCTGCTCCTTGTGCCCTATTGCATCATCATTGATATCATTTTTCTGGACAGAGCTTTCCTTAGAAGCATTGATCTCTTGTTTAACTAACTTTTCAACCGGCAGCCAGACATGGGATTTTTTAAATGGATAGTGAGGGAGTATCACCTTATCTTGCCGAAAGCCCTTATAAAGAATTTCCCAATCAATATCTGACCCGTCCGTATACATCCGAGCAATATTATCAAACATTCTTTTGATATCAAGCTTTGCCGACAACCTATCTTCCGTTTCAGGATACTCCAACAGCATCTCATTGGAATCCTGTAATATATCTTCACATACCGTACCGGTTAGAGCCACCGAAGCCTGCTTTTTTAGATCAGCATAATAGATACCCTCCGAATGCTGGCTCTTAAGCCCATCTGCATTCAGAGTGCATCTCAGCTTATCCATTAACTCCTGCCGACTTTCAAATACAACAGCCAGCCTGAACTGATAATGCATTTTATTCTTATTGGCATTCAAAGTAATCAAATTGATATCCGTAGAAGTATCCGATAACAACTCAACAAATCTATCAATTAAAACTAGTAAGCTTTCCTGACATTTTGCTGACAGGCATAAAATATCAACCGGTCTGTTCTCTTCTTTATTTACTTTCTCAGGGTATTCCTGTAAAATCATATGACAATTGGTTCCACTTATTCCAAATGCGCTTACCGCACATGTTCTTAATTTCCCTTTAGGAACCTCCCAATCCTTTGTATATTGATTAACATAAAAGGGTGAATTGCAGAATCCTATAATCATATTTGGCTGCATGAAATTCTTCATTCCTGGAATTTTCTTATATTTGATTGCCGCAACAGCTTTGATGGTAGCTGCCATACTGGCACATTCATACAGATGTCCTAGGTTACTCTTAGATGCACTGAGGGCGCAATATTGCTTCCGTTGGGTATACATACCAAATGCATTGTTCAGCCCCTGAAACTCTATCGGATCCCCTAGTATCGTTGCTGTTCCATGTGTTTCTATATAATCAATATCCTCTGGATGAATATCTGCATCATTTAACGCATCCAAAATAACATTCGTCTGAGCGACAGGATTGGGTGCTGTAATTCCCATTGCAGTCCCGTCATGATTGACTGATATTCCTTTAATTACGGCATAGATATAATCCTTATCCTTCACTGCTTGTTCCAGAGGTTTTAACAGTATACAAGCAACTCCTTCGCCGATACTGGTACCGCTGGCGGAGGCATCAAATGTTCTTGTTTTGTCATCATCAGATTCAAACCCTAATTTCGTATCCTGTGTAATCAGCGGAAGCAAATTAAGCTTCACACCTCCTGCTATAGCCATTTCTGAGGTACGACTCTTTAAGCTGTCACACGCCTGATTGATTGCTACAAGCGAGGAGGAGCAAGCTGTATCCAATACAAGACTTGGTCCCTTTAAGTCCAATATATGAGATGCCCTTGCAGGCAAAATAGAAGGCATATTTCCAACCATTGCATATTTGATCAAATCCGGATGCTTAAAAGAGATATCCACTAAATAATTGTCCTTAAAGGAACCTGCTGAATATCCGATGAATACCCCTGTTTTACTTCCTTTCAATGCCTTGGCACTATATCCCGCATCATCAAAGGTTTCACAGATAGTCTCCAGAAGTAGCCGTTGTGCCGGATCCATTACCTGGGCTTCTCTTGGAGATATCTTGAAATATTCGTAATCAAATTCATCCAGATGCTCTAGGTAGGTCCCCTTGTAATACTCTGGCTCAAGCCCTTCCCCTAAATATACTTTGGTATACTCTCTTATTTGATTTTTTCTATGCTCAGGAATTTCTCTGATACAATCGATATTGTTTTCAAAGATGCGCCAATACTCCTGCAAGGAGTTTTCATCAGCAATTTTTAATCCAATACCTATAATAGCAATATCCATGTGATTATCTTTCCTGTTTTGACCCTGTACTTGATTTCTTATAATCGATTTTTTATCCACTTCTGATCCCCCAGTTAATTTTTCCCATCTAATGACTAAACCAACCATAAATTATTTACATGCAAGCATCAGATTAATCATGCCGACTGTCTCCGACACATTGTCAACAGGAAATAGATGATCCCCTTCAATCATTTTGAAATGGATGCTTCCTTCTGCAGCATTACTCCAGTCAGAAACCTCCCTATAGCTCATGCTTTTATCTTTGCTCCCCCACAAGACTGTCATATCAGAGGTAATAATGTAGGGAACAGGACTTGCTTTGTAAGTATCAAGGAGCTTTAAATCCATATAGATTACTTCGTAGAAATACTCTCCAAATTCCTGATTTGTTACCGACAGCTTGCCTAGATTATTGGTTTTGATAAACCCTGACTTAAATTCCTCCAAGCTCTTATAACTCTGATCCTCTTTTTTATTAATATAGGGAGGCCATCTTCCAGAAAAAAACAAACCACTTGGCAATCGGTCACCATTTTCTTCAAGTTTATGGTACAACTCATATGCAAATACCGCTCCCAGACTATGTCCAAAGATCGAATATGCTTCTTGAGTGCCTGATATGGTTTCATGCAATAATTGATACAAATCCTCTAAAGCGCTATAAAAATTTTGACATAGTGGCTTCTCCTGTCTTGTAATATGCCCTGGCAAATCCAGCGGTACAAAGGTAATACTCTTATTCAGATATTTCTTCCACTTAATATAAGATAACGTACTACCACCGGCATGCGGAATGCAAAAAAGCAGCATATTATATCCTCCCTGAGTAAACTAATTTTCATTATATATTTAGATATTTTGATAAAGATACTGTAGCCTGTAGACAGCACCTGTTTCGTCTAACAGACTTTTTATCCAATTTGCAATTTCTTGTTTTTTCACCTTCTTAATCTTCAAGGCCTCTATCAGCATTTGTACCGCCTTCACTTCATCATCATAATCAATAGGCGTATTTTTTGCCTTATTGACATACATATCATATATTATCTTATATATCTCTATTACCCTGCTAAATTCTTTTTTATCATTATTTTTATTCTCTGTAGATACAATAATACTCAGACAACGTCCAAGTAGATTCGGAATATCCTTTTGATAATTGGGGTCAGTTTTAAAAATTTCGTCGAGTGCCAGACGATCCTTCTTTATGCTGTAGCAAAAGGTCTTTACTTGGGGCTGCCCCTCTGTGACAAAGCTACTAAGCATCAGTTTCGGGCTCATTTCAATCGTTGCGGTTATTCCGTATTGGTACATCAAATTCACGGCCTTATTCCATTGTACCGGCTTCACCAAATGATTGCTGAGTAAATCAGGAATTGATTTACTGTCTGAAAAAGCTGCACCTGTCACATTCGCCAGAATTGGAAAACGGAAGGGTGCATATGTAACATCCTCCAAATATTCTCTGAATTCATCCTTTACTGCTGACATTAACGGACTATGCATCGGCGGACTCTGAAATAGCGGTGATATAGCACAGCCTGCATGTACCAGCTTTTCTTCTACCAGATCCATGGCATCGTTGTATCCACTAATTGCTATTTGAGAGGGTGAATTATAACAGGAAATATACACTTTATCATCCAACGTCACATCTTTTATGATAGTAGAAACCAATTCACTGCTCGCCTTCTCAACAATTGTCATTCTACCCACATTTGAATCAATCACACGTTGAACTAGTCCCCCTCTTTTCCTTAGCATCTGCAATATATCACTAAAGCTGACAGCCCCTGCACAGACCAAAGCCGCATATTCGCCGATGCTATGCCCGGCGAAAAACTGAGGAATAATGCCGAATTCCTGAATATACGCCCTGTATATTGCAACCTCTGTAGTCACTATAGCGAACTGCATATTGGTAAAATTATTCAGTTCGCTTAATTTACCCTCAAAACACATCCTCGAAATATCATAATCCAGCACTTCTTTGGCTTCATCATAGGTCTGCCTAGATATCAAATAATTGTTATAGAAGGATTGCCCCATCTGTACAAACTGTATTCCCTGTCCGGGAAATATAAATGCAAACTTTTCCATATTCGCTCCCTTGCTGCTTACATGACATAAGACATATTATATTAAACAAACAATTCAAATTATTCTGTAACTACCCTCATGCTGTTCTGAATATAATTGCAAATAGAATTGAGTGTATTGAATTTATTCGTTCCCAAATCCTCGTTCTTTACTGATATGTTAAATTCATTTTCAATAAAAAGAATCAATTGGACGGAAAACAAGGAATTGATAAATCCCATTTCAAAAATATTCTCATCCTCATTAATCTCTGTCACCTTTGCATATCTCTTAACAAAATCCATTACCTTATTCTTTATACTGTTCATATCTCTCCCCCATTTTAATATTTATAAAATCCTTCTCCTGTTTTCCTGCCCTTTAATCCTGCATCTGACATTCTTCTCAGTAAAGGGCAGCATCTGAATTTACTGTCCTTAAAGCTATCAAACAGAACATCCAAGGAATCAACAACTGTGTCAATTCCAATAAGATCAGCTGTTTCCAATGGACCTATTTTATGCCCATAGCATTTACGGAAAATCGCATCCACCGCCTCAGGAGTTGCACATTGATCCTGAATGATAAATGCCGCTTCGTTCATCATCAGATGAGAAATTCTGTTTGATACGAAGCCCGGTGAATCCTCTATAACAATACTTTCCTTGCCTATGCTATTTAACAACTGCTTCACGGTATTTAATGTATCCTCGGAGGTATGCACGCCCTTAATGACTTCCACAGCATGTATCATTCCAACTGGATTCATAAAATGTGCTCCAATGACTTGCTTGGGGCGCGAGGTTAAAGCCGCCAGCTTAGTAATCGATATACATGAGGTATTAGCGATAAAAATCACATTTTCCCTGCATATCTTATCTATAGCAGGATAAATTTCACTTTTAATAGCAATACTTTCATTAACATTTTCGATTACATAGTCAGCTTTGCTCATCTCAGCATACGCCGTGGTAAATTCAATTCTGGACAATATGGTCTCTATTGAATCCGAATTTGTACTACTTTTACTCAAGCACCGGAAACGAAGCATATTATAAATCTCTGTCTTTGCGGCAGTTAATGCTGCTTCTGACTTATCCAAAAGAATAACTTCATTCTGCCCTTCAGCAAAAACAAATGCTACTCCCCTGCCCATAGTTCCTGCACCGATTACACCTATCACACTCATATTTCACCCTCAATCAAATCATCCTTAGTTTTTTTATTACTTCATGAACATCCGAAATCATTGCATAATCAGAATATTCAAAAATTGTGGCTTTTTCATCATTATTTATTGCGAAAATATTCTTTGCATTTTGAATACCTGTTATATGTTGATTCGCCCCAGATATCCCAAATGCAACATATAGATCCGGTGCTACATTCGTACCTGATTGGCCAATCTGCCTCGATTTTGTAATTTTTCCCTTCTCTACCATAATTCTTGTGCCACCTATATCCGCTCCATATTCCAGTGCAAGCTCATGAATCACCTTAAGGTCTTCATCACTTACACCTCTGCCGACAGCAAAAATGATTTTTGACTTTTCAAGATTGCATGGCTCCACATAAGTATTTTCCTGTAACTTTATAGCCTGTATGTAATCCTCAAATCTGCCTGGAAAGCTGTTATGATATTCTGTCAGATTTTTCTCTGCTTCAGGACCTTTTTCCACATATTTAATAAATATATTTGGTTTGACAGTACCCATCTGTATCTCGCCTTCGTTACATACAATATTGGCAATTACAGAGGAGCTTAATGCCGCTCTGGAGAATATATATTTTTTATGTCCCTGTGGCTTAATTTCAATACAATCTGCTACCAAGCCCGCTCCCACCATGGTCGCTACCGTCGCCGCCGTCGCTTTCCCCAAGTCAGTTCCTGTAAACAAAACCAAACTTGGCATATAGTTGGTTATAATATGTCGTACTATTTCTGATAATACAGTGTAATCATCATCTTCATAATCACACAAAATAACCTTTCCGGCTCCGTAACATTGCAATGCTTCTGCATATTCCTTGTCTTTTCCCCAATATATACACAAAACCTTTGCCCCATTTTCCTTTGCGAGAGCTCTTGCTTTTCCAAGTAGCTGGTAGTTTAAATCTTCATAATAATCAATCAGTGGATCACATACAACTAATATCAGATTCTTGGTATCCATATTCTCTCCTTATGGCAACCTATGATTTCTTTGCAAGTGAATAGTATCAGTTTTTATGATTCATCTTTGTGAATATAATTTAATTTTCTCTAATAGAAATTGTACTCCTGTATCTATTGTTCCATCTAGAAAATGGGTATTCTTCTTATCCAAAACCGAGCTTGCATTCAGCACTTGGGTTTTGGAACCGGCTTGTCCACACATAATTGAATCCACTTCGATATCCTCTGCATTCCATACCGGTATCGATTTTTTCTGTGCCCTCTTTAAAGTCATAAGACTAATCTTACCTGAATTCATCTGAAAATCCTTGAATGCAATTACAATAGGCAGCTTAACAGTCATAACCTTAATGTGGTTAATTCCTTTTACCTGTATTGTCATGCTTCTACCATTTATTTGGTCGATATCCAATACATTTGCGACACATGGTAGGCCAAGCCTCTCTGCCAGTCCGTAAGAGACTTGTCCAGTTTCTCCGTCTACCGCCTGCCCACCACATACAATAATGTCATAGTCAATCTGTTTCATTGCTTGATATAATGTATAGGTTGTAGCATATGTATCAGCCCCTGCAAATCTCCGATCACTTAATAAAACCGCATCATCTGCTCCCATTGCTAGGCTACGTATCAATACCTGTTTAGCCTCTGACGATCCCATACATAAACAGGTGATTTTCAAATCCATAGTATTCTTCATTTCAATAAGCTTTTCCAGAGCATATAAGTCATATGGATTCATAGTAAACTTTTCTTCTCTCTGCTGATTGGAATATACGAGCTTTGATACTACAGCCTTTACACACATTACAATCTTCATGATAGTTCCATCCCATCTTTTTTAAATGTCCAATGTCGCCATTGTGTATATGGTGTTCCTCTGCATCTCATTAGTACCGGAATAAATACTGCAGGCCAATGCATCTCTCATTTCTCTTTCCAGACCGTATTCCTTCGTATAGCCATAAGCTCCGAAGATCTGCATCGCATCCTGACAAGCCGAAATATAGCTTTCACTGACAAATAGTTTAAAAATAGATGTTTCCATAAAGGCATTCTTCTTCAAATCCTTCATCCGTCCGATTTTATAAAGCATCAATCTGGCAAGCTCTATATTCATCTTCATATTGGCTATTTTATGAGTGACTGCCTGAAACTCTGTAAGAAATTTATTGAATTGCTTTCTCTGGTTCACGTAGGCGATGCATTGTTCCATAATTCTCTGCATAGCACCTACATGGCATGCGAATTCATAGCAGCGTTCCCATTCCAACGCCGATGCCATGATATTTCTTCCATTATTAAGGCCGCCCAATACATTTTCCTTAGGAACTCTACAGTTTACAAAAACCACCTCTGACATTGGACAGCTATTCAAGCCCATTTTTTCGATATCCTTTCCGATTTCCACTCCGTCAAACGACTTTTCCACCACGAAGGCGGTTATGGAATCGGACTGACTGCCTCTTAACTTGGCAAATACGATAAACACATCTGCAATGGTTCCGTTAGAAATAAACATCTTGCTGCCATTCAATATATAGTCATCCTTATCCTCTACAGCAACCGTCTGCATTGCGTAAGCATCTGATCCCGCATCCGGTTCCGTTATCGCAATAGCACCAATCAGTTTGCCGCTTACCATTGGAGAAAGATATTTCTTTTTTAAATGTTCTGTCCCATATTGATAAATTAAGTTCAGCCCTACCCATATATGGTTGTTCACAGCAAACACTAGCCCATTATTTATGCATCCATAGCCTAGTGCTTCAATGGCTATAGCAGAGGTAAGATAGCTTTCCTCCATCCCTCCATATTCTTCTGGTATATTTAATCCAAAGATACCAAATTCTGCAATTTTATTCCATGTTACCGGATTAAAACAGTCCAATTCGCTTTCCTGATTTAAATTTTCCTTTGCAAAACTAATTATTTCCTGCCTTAACTGCTTTTGCTCATCGGTAAAAGTGAAATCCAAAACTATTCACTCCTTTCCTTATTCCTATTTTATTTGTATTTATTCCTTTTATTTTCAATATATTACCATACATTTCTATATATTACAACTACTTTCTTTGCTAAATTACATATACATTGACATATATTTGTAAATATTGTAAAATTGATAATAACAAATATATGAAAGGTAAGATGTTATAAATTGATATATCTTATGTGGTGATAATATGCAAATTTGCCTTCCTGTTGAATATCCTCCCATAACATCATTCCCGTATATAGCCAACTCCTTGTCTATCTTATGGGTAAATAAAGATCAGGTTCTTCCATGGATTTGTGATCGCTATATACAATTGGTAATTAGACCGCATCATCCTATTACTAGATCAGATTTTTATGAAAATGCAGATATGGATAATTACATTCTTCCTGGTAATTATTGTCCTTTTCTTGGGTGGTTTAGAAACAATCAAACAACAGCTAATTTTTCCCAATTTACTGATTATATTGAATACCAAATAAAACAAGGTTATTATTTGGAGGCTTGTCTTGATACTTTTTATTTAAGTTGTTCTAAGAGATTTAATACTGAGCATTTTATTCATCAGACTTTCATATATGGATTTGATAGTACTAAGGGATATGTTTTTATCTCAGATTTTTACGATAATGGTAAATATGCTAGAAAAGTAGTTAGTTATGATGAAATTAACAAAAGTATTGAAGGAATTGATTTTTTTATTAGTCTTTATAAATATGAAGATTTTAACTATAAAATAAATATAAATCTATTAAAAACAACAACTGAAGATTACATTAATGGTAGAGATAGTATGAATAAATTTTTATATTCTTACCAAAGTTATAATAAAGATATGATATATGGAATTAATTTTTATAATTATATATTAGATGTATTTATTAAGGAAGAAGAGTTTATTGATATAAGACCATTTCATATATTATATGATCATAAAGCAATAATGAAAATCAGACTAGAATATTTAAAGAAACTAGAGCTTTTTGATAATAGTAGCATTGATAATATTATATATTTAAATGATTTATTAATTGAACAGTGCTTTATATTAAGGACTATGGTTATAAAAAATAATATCACTCATAATAATGATATTAGGGAAAAAATATTCAGAAAATGTTTCTCTATGAAAGAATCTGATTACGAATTCTTTGTCGAACTATTAAAGTACATATCTAGCTAAAATCATGATCACGATAAGTATTGTCTGCATAATGTGAATCAATTTGACCCAAATTATTACGGTTTGAAGCAATACGAAGCAGATTATTGATATTGAAACAATGTGTAATAAAAAAGTGCTAGAACCATGGATTTTGGTTTCTAGCACTTTTAGATGTTTACTACTCTACTCAGTATTTCAATGGAGCTGGCGGGAGTCGAACCCGCGTCCGAAAGCCCTTCCATTGCAGTTT
>CAZDWP010000003.1:0-2102 GCA_964508985.1 uncultured Herbinix sp.
ACTTTGACTATATCACCTACTCCACTCCTAACTCAGGGGCTTGGGATTTAATAGAGGATGAAGATATAAAGAATAGCCCTGTTGCATTTCCTTCTGACGAGATATTAGATCGCACTACTGCTTTTAGATACCTTGGAGAAGATATGGAAAGTGTCTATATACAGAAGTGGAATGAGGTTAAGGGCGAATAGAAGCTCTATATGTTATCTGGTCTTTTCCTTCAGTAAACCTACAATGACTATGCTTATATTGATTCATATTATAATGGGGCTTATGGTTATAAAAGAGAAAATAAAATGGATATTCGAGATTATAATATTTCATATCAAAAAGCTTATAATCTAATGAGATAAAAATATTTTTTTATAACATGCAATAATATGGACTTGTATCGCATGATACAAGTCCATATTATTGTTTATATTAATTTATCTGTTCGAAAATTGTTTTTGAATAACTTTCTATATCTCCCGGATTTAGCATGCAATATTTCGTCTTAACTGCCATAAAGTACTTTCCTATTAAATCTTTCGATATTATACGTTCTGAACCAGCATCAAATGGCAAGCCCTGTCTAGTATTAATCCAGGGTGTTTCCATATGTGTAAATCTTTCGAGTATTTTTCCACTATAACAACAGAAGTTTTTTATAATACTATCCAAAATTAATTTTTCTGAAGTTGAAAAAACCGAATCGTCAAAATCTTCAATTTTATCGATCGGATTAAAATGATATGAGCAATATCTGTTATAAAGGTTTCTATAAACCGGCCCATGCACCCATGCCTCACAATCTTCATTAAAAAGGAACTGTTCTTCAAATGCATAATAAAACCCCTGAGCATAATATAACGCCTTTTGGAGTGCCAAAGGAGTAATATCTTCGCATTTATATAATAAATATCGAATAATTATATCAAGCTTTGAACTGGATTCTTTCTTATCACCTAGTAAATCATCTAATCTTTGCTTACTCTTTTCATAAGCAAGTAAAGATCTAAGTTTTTCTTTGTTATTCTCTAGTATGTTTCTATAATACTTTGGATTGTCATAAATCTTTTGAAGTATATCTGAATATTGCTTTGATGGTATATCTCCTTCACAGTATCTAGAATAGGTCATTTCGCCCCAACCCAAAAGTAAAGATAAGGGTCTTTTACCAATATTATATTTTTGTGGTATCTCAAGAATTTTTTCTAATGAAATAATATTATTTCTACTCCTATAGGAATCATATAATGATTTTAAATTATAATCTTCAACTTCAAATACATAAACCTCAGAACCACATTCCTCACATTTAGCCCTTTTCCCACTATACTCGTAATTTTCTCCTTTAATATCCCCCTGAAAATGCATTTCTTCATTTGAATATCTTACATCCTTTCTGCATTCCTCGCAAAACGTCTTTTTCTCGACCATAATGAAACCTCCTTATAAAAACCACCTTACGTGCACTGACTACCAATCTTAATAGCTAATATTAATCCTTTAGTTTAATTTCATTTACTATTTAAAAAGATACTCAATCGATTTATTTCGCTTATGAAATGATATAACAATTAGTCTATTCCCACTTACAGTTTCTAAAAGATTAAATTTCAAATAAATATCTGTCCACTCATCAACACCCTCAAAATTGAACAGGTGAACCTTTGGGCAAAAAACATATAATACTTCATGTTCAAAACCTATATTTTTATTCTGTAATGAATGGCAAAAATCTTCTGGTTGAATATTTAGAAAAATATCCTTTTGTCTTTTACTATTTAAATTGTATTCCCTTATAAATTCAATGTTTTCTTTTCGGTTTTCATTTTTTGAAATAATATATTTTTCTTCTCTAACACAATCCTGTAAAATCAATAAAAATTTAGATATCTGTTCAATGGAATAATTTTGGTTATAATGGTGGTTCATTGAATCACTCCTTTACAATTCAATGATACATTATTATATGTACTATGTCAATATTTTATGAATCATTTGATGCATTTTATTCAAAATAAGCAAATGGACCTATATCATGCATTCTAATGATAATAGGTCCTTAATATATTTTAATTATTTAATAAAATGAGAAATGAGAATTTAAAACTTTC
>CAZDWP010000003.1:2112-32078 GCA_964508985.1 uncultured Herbinix sp.
TTCTACCTAACTACATTTCTCTCTTCTCCATCCAGATAGGCAACTATATTCTTATAGACCTCATCTGTCACTCTCTGCCTTGCTTCTACAGTCGCCCAGGCAATGTGAGGAGTAATTATTAGCTTTGTTCTATCCTTGATTTCAGATAAGGGGTTTGAAGCTGCCATAGGTTCTACTGTCAATACATCAAGACCTGCACCTGCAATCCAATCCTCATTTAAGGCTCTATAAAGAGCAGTCTCATTAACTATAGGTCCTCTTCCTAGATTAAGGAGTATAGCACTCTTCTTCATCCTTTTAAGCTCTTCTTCACCAATCAAATCCGTGGTTTTATCATTAAGAGGAGCATGAATAGATATTACATCTGACTGACTAAGTAGTGTATCAAAATCAACTTTCTCATAATCACTGTTGTTATTTCTTCCAGATGTAGAATAGTATATTACATTACATCCAAACAGCTTAGCTATCTCTGCTACTCCCCTGCCTATCTCGCCAAGTCCTATAATACCCCAGGTCTTACCATAGAGCTCATTGAACTTCTTTTCAAAATGGCTGAAGATATCTGAACGAATATACTCTCCTGACTTAACGAAATCATCATAATAGCTTAGCTTCTCATATACATAGAAGAACAAAGCAAAGGTATGCTGTATTACCGATTGGGTTGAATACCCACTAACGTTTGTTACAGTTATATTTCTCGAATTAGTATAATCAAAGTCTACGATATTGGTACCCGTTGCTGTTAGGCAAATCAACTTCAATTTGTCTGCCCCGGCTAGTGTTGACTCATTCATAGGTAGCTTATTAACAATTATTATATCGGCATCCTTTATTCGTTGTGGAACCTGATCCGAAACAGTCATCGGATATTTAACAACCTCACCTAGAGTATCAAACTGAGTTTGATTAACATCATTTCCTAGGGTGTCTGTCTCTAAAAAAACTATTTTCATATATACTCCTATCTAACTCTTTCAGGAAAGCCTACCTTCTTCTGAACCTTACGCACGGTCTTATTGGCAAAATATGAGGCTTTCTCAGCATTACTCTTGATAATTCCATCTATATATGCCTTATCCTTGCTTAGCTCAGCATGTCTGTCTTGTATGGGCTTTAGCATACCAGCAACTGCTTCACCAACTGCAAGCTTAAAGTCACCATATCCCTTGCCTTCAAAATCCTTCTCTGTCTCAGCTATGGACTTACCTGTAGCTATTCCATAGATTTCGATAAGGTTACTGATGCCTGGCTTATCATTTGAATGGCGGATTTCATTGTCCGAATCAGTAATTGCTCTTTTGAACTTTCTGATAATAGTATCGGTATCATCAAGAAGATAAATGCTTGCATTCTGATTCTCATCAGACTTTGACATTTTCTTTGTAGGCTCTTGAAGACTCATGATTCTTGCACCTGTCTTCTTGATATATGGCTCTGGCACGGTAAATACGTCACCATATATTGAGTTGAATCTCTGCGCAATATCTCTGGTTATTTCAATATGCTGCTTCTGGTCATCTCCAACGGGAACTATATCCGATTGAAATAAAAGGATATCTGCTGCCATAAGTACCGGATAAGTGAACAGTCCTGCATTGATATTGTCTTCATTCTTTGAAGCCTTGTCCTTATATTGAGTCATACGATTTAGCTCTCCCATATAGGTAAAGCAATTCAAAATCCAGCTAAGCTCTGCATGGGCTGGTACATGAGATTGATAATAAATACAGTTTTTCTCAGGATTTAACCCGGCGGCAATGTATAGTGTAAGAAGTGCCCTCGCTTTTCTCCTAAGCTCAGCAGGATTCTGCCTTATGGTTATTGAGTGCATATCAACCACACAATAAAAGGTTTCATATTCGTCCTCTAACCCTACCCAGTTTTTTAATGCACCTAGGTAATTTCCCAAATGAAGAGTACCTGTTGCTTGCATTCCTGAAAACAGTGCTTTTTTTCCGTCTAACATCATTTCACTTCCATTTCGGTTATTTACAACTCCCATAATATACAAGCTTATGGGATTGTATTTTCTAATCTCATTAATCTTTTGATTTCCTCATAATAATATATAAATAAAGATCAATAATGTCAATCCTTACTACTTTATTTTCTCCAGAAGCTCCATTGGGGAATCTATAACATCCATATATTCATCTACTTTTCCAAATCCATATCGTGCATATATAAATGGTACATCGGCTTCCTTAGCTGCCTTTGCATCACCTGCAGTGTCTCCAACATATACAGGGTTCTTCAGATTATTTCTTTCAATAACTAGCTTTATATTATCCGCTTTGGGTTTACCCGTTCTACCAGGGTATTCAAAGTCTATAAAATACTTTTCGAGATAGGGATGGGCCTTAAAGAAGCTTTGAATATAGCCCTCCTGGCAGTTGCTAACAATAAAAAGCTTATAGCTCTTATAAAGCTCCTTTATGATCTGTTCAATACCGGGATATAAATCAGCTCCGTGTTTTGCCAGATACTCATTCTCATGGTCACAACACTCATTAATAATCTTTATAGCCTTCTCTTTTGATACACTTTTAAATAACCTAACAGCTATATCATTCAAAAGTAATCCAAATAATCCTTTGAGTTTCTCGGCTGTAATCTCATCAGTTACTTCAGGGTATTTATTCTTTACTTCATTCCATGCTACAGCTACCTCATTAGTGGAATCCCACAAGGTTCCGTCCAAGTCAAAAATTATGCTATCATACAATCTATCTGTCCTAACCTTTCTTTTGTTTTTATTATACGAACTACCTAATAATATTTTATAACCATTTTAGCACATAATCTATTCTATAACAAATAAAATACGCCAAATCTCTGCCTGCAAAATAAATCCACAATTATAAAAAACTCCAGTATTATTCCCCGGAGCTTTTAATGTTTACATATTAGATATATTTCATTTATAGTTCGAATTCCTCTCCCGCTTCTAAAGAAATCTTAATTCGTTTATCCTTATAGATAAGCTCTGTTTGAAATTTATGCTTTGCCTTAATTATACACTTAGTTAATTGACAATCCTGCCATTTCATAGATATCTCCGCTCCCCCGCGAACACATAACCCTCTAATGCTTCCATCAGTCCATGCTTTCGGTAGGGCAGGTAGTAGTATGACTCTGTGGTCTGTACTTTGTACAAGCATCTCAGCTATAGCAGCAGTGCCACCAAAATTACCGTCAATCTGGAAAGGTGGATGATTGTCAAACATATTTGCTAATGTAGATTTTGAGATTAACTTCTCTAAATTATTATAAGCCTCTTCGCCGTCCCATAGCTTGGCATACAGATTAATAATCCAAGCACGACTCCAACCAGTATGCCCACCACCATGAGATAATTTTTGCTCAAGAGTTCGCCTAGCTGCCCTCGCCAACATCGGAGTATCTTCCATGGTAATCTGAGATGAGGGGTGAAGACCGTATAGATGGGATATATGTCTGTGTCCTGGCTCAACTTCCTCATAATCCTCTGTCCATTCCATAATGTTTCCCCGATCTCCAATACGAGTCGGCTCAAGCTTCCCTAACGCAGCCTTTATATTCAGATTTAGTTCATCACTTACTCCTAAGACTTCTCCTGCTCTCAGGCATTGAGCAAACAAATCCCTAAGTATCTGGTTGTCCATTGTAGCCCCGATGGTAACTGCACCCTCTACTCCACTTGGGAGAATGTATGTGTTTTCCGGAGATACTGAAGGGCATGTCTTTAGGCATCCTTTATCCTCAATTAAGAAATCTAGGAAAAATAGCGCTGCCTCTCTCATAATTGGAAATGCATCTTTTAAGAACTCTATGTCCTGAGTGTATTCATAATGTGTCCATTGATGAGTACAAAGCCATGCCGCACCCATCACCCAATAAGATGAAGGAATCCAATGGTCCTGAACTGCTGTATCTCCCCATATATCAGTATTATGATGTGCTACAAAGCCTCGGCAATTATACATGGTTTTTGCTGTTTGCCTTCCGTTTGGAACCATCCTCTTAATTAATTCAAATAGTGGCTTATGGCATTCTGATAGATTACATATTTCTGCGGGCCAATAATTCATTTGAGTATTTATATTAATAGTATATTTCGAATCCCAAGCAGGATTCATATCCTTATTCCATATGCCTTGTAAATTGGCAGGAAGAGTTCCCTCTCTACTACATGAAATAAGAAGATAGCGTCCAAAATCAAAGTATAGCTTTGCCATACCTTTATCAACTTCTCCACTTTTTGCTTCTTCCAAACGTTTAGCTGTGGTGAGATTCTCATAAGTTTCTATTCCATTTAACTCAAATGTTACTCTATCATATAAACTTTGATAATCCTTTATATGACGCTCTTTCAATTCTTCATATGATTTATTAGTTGCATCGGTTATAATTTTGCCTAATTGCTGCTTAAGATCCTTAAAGCGAAAACTTGTCCCCGCAGTAAATAACAAAGTTACGACATCTGCATTATTAACTATAAGATGTTCGCCTATTACTTCACAGCTTCCTCCCTTAGTTAATGCCTTCAAGATCATAGCAAAATCAAGCCCTCCCTTACCAAGATTACCGTTTAGGATAATGGAATCATCTGCTAATCCTGTTACTCTGTCATAAAATCTTTCCCTTGTAAGTAGAGCAGAGAAGCAAATCTTTTGCTTTCCCCTTGATGTTATACGCATAACCATAACATCATCAGCGGCAGATAGAAAGGTTTCTCTTTTATAAATGCTTTCTCCTGCCTTAACTTCCATGGTATGAATTGCATCATCAAGAGATAAGCATCGTAGATAGTCTGTCTGATTTTCCTCCATACCCTTGAAGCTTATTGTCAAATCTCCAAGAGATTGATAAGGTCTCTGGCTTTGAGGAATTCCTGATAAAGCATATATCATCAGCTGCTCCGCTTCTGGAATCCGTCCATTTAAAATCAACTCTCTGATTTTAGGTAGATTATTTAAGGCATCAGGATTATTGCGATCAATATGGCCTCCATACCATACACTATCCTCGTTTACTTGAATATGCTCTGTTTCAAATTTGCCAAAAATCATAGCACCCATTCGTCCATTGCCGATAGGCAGTGCCTCTTCCCAACAAACTGCTGGCTTGTCATACCATAGCTTACTCATCTAATCATCCCTCCAGATCGTCATTGTATGACTATAATCACATACCTTATTATCCTATACATATTCTCTCATATATTCACCATGGGCTAGAATCATCTCATCGCACATCTTTACAATATCGTCAATAGATAATTCTCCCGCTGTATGGGGATCCAGCATGGCTGCCTGATATATTTTTTCCTTGCTCTTAGTAATAGCTGCTTCTATTGTCAGCAGATGAACATTTATGTTTGTCATATTCATTGCAGCAAGTTGCACTGGTAATCTTCCTACATGACAAGGATGAATACCATAAGAATCCACTAGACACGGAACCTCTACACAGGAATCAGAAGGTAAATTATCAATCAATCCGGTATTTAATACATTTCCACCAATCTTTATAGGCTTATTAGTGATTATAGCCTCCATAATATAAGAAGCATATTCATGGGTTCTTTCATGAGTTATCTTTCCATCCTGTAGAATGTTGTTTTTCTCGCTTTCCCAACCCTCTATCTGACTGATACATCTTCTAGGATATTCATCCAGAGGAATATTATATTCTTCTATTAATTCAGGGTATTGGGACTTTATGAAAAATGGATTGTACTCTGCATTATGTTCACTGGATTCGGTACAGTAATAACCCAAGCGCTTGATATACTCATAGCGAACCATATCATTATGCCTCTCCTTGCTATTCTTCTCTAGAGCGTGTTTCTTAATCTCAGGATATAGATCATTTCCGTCTTTGTCCTTTATTTCTAAAAGCCATGCCATATGATTAATACCTGCAATAAGATCACTACATCCTTCAATTTTGTCTTCCATACCAAGGCCTTTTAATAAATCTCTAGAGCAGATCTGAACGCTATGACACAGTCCAACGGTACGTATTTTTGTGTGCCTTAGCATATAGCCGGTTAGAATAGACATAGGATTCGTGTAGTTGATAAATAGTGTGTCTGGGCAAACCTCTTCCATATCTCTAGCAATATCTCTTATAACAGGGATTGTCCTAAGTCCACGCATAATACCCCCAATTCCCAATGTATCGGCTATGGTCTGCCTTAAGCCATATTTTTTGGGTATTTCAAAATCAGTAATAGTACATGGATCGTAGCCTCCAACTTGAATTGCATTGATTACAAAATCAGCATTTCTTAAAGCATCCTTTCTCTCTTCTTCACCTAAATATGCCTTTATACTAGCCCTGGACGAATTAATATTTTTGTTAATAGCCTTAAGAATAATTTCTGATTCCTCTAATCGTTTGGCATCAATATCATACAGAGCAATTTCTGCATCTCGTAAACTGGGCGTACACATACAGTCACCCAATACATTTCTTGCAAACACAGTGCTTCCGGCACCTAAAAAAGCTATTTTAACCATATGCTTGTCTCCTTATTTATATTTATTAAATTTCTATTTAACTCTCTACTTATATCTGGAAGCGAATAACGTTCCATGAATGTTTATTTAATACTGCATTAGCAGAGTTAGCACCAAGCTTTGTGATACCATTGTTATGAGGTACTACATTATTGGGATTTTCTACAGTATTAATAGCCTTCATATCATCATTTTCCATAACAATATGCTCTATAAGCTTTACATTTTCAAAATCTCTTAGATCAATTTCAAAGTCAATACTTTCTTCCAAAGAACGGTTAACAGCAAACACCGTCAATTCGCCTTTATCCTCATTCAATACTCCAATGGTTTCAACATAGGGAATATTTTTTAGACGGTCTGTATCATATTTTTCACTAGATACAACCGGAATAAAAGCTACTCCTCTTCCATAGTTAGAAGCATGCATAAAGGGATAGAAGATCGTCTGAGCCCAGACATCTCCGCCGTTTTCTGTCATTATAGGTGCAATAACATTGACAAGTTGTGCAAGACAAGCCATTTTGACACGATCACAATTTTTCATCATTGTAATAAGAAGACAGCCTACAACTAAGGCATCCTCAAAAGTATATATATCCTCTAACTGATGTGGAGCAATTTGCCAAGGCTCAAGTTTCTTATCTGCATCATTGCTATGGAACCATACATTCCATTCATCAAAGGATAAATTTATCGTTTTGTCAGAATGCTTAAAGGCTTTTACATAATCGCAAATCACTATTACTGATTTTATGAAATTATCCATGTCAATGGAGCATGCAAGATAGGCCTTTGTATTATTTTCACGATTTCCATAGTAGTTATGGAGGGATACATAATCCACATAGTCATAAGTATGCTCTAATACCGTTGCTTCCCATTTACCGAAGGTGGGCATGTTAAGACCAGAACTTCCACATGCAACCAATTCAATACTTGGATCTAACTCCTTCATGATTTTTGCGGTTTCACATGCGATTCTACCATATTCCTCTGCGGTTTTTGCTCCTATCTGCCAGGGTCCATCCATTTCATTTCCAAGACACCATACCTTAATGTCAAAGGGTTCTTCAAATCCATGGGCACGACGCATATCGCTATAATAGGTTCCTCCCTTGAAGTTACAATACTCTAAGAGATTACGTGCTTCTTCAGCTCCTCTGGTTCCCAAATTAACCGCCTGCATTACTTCTGACTTAGCTCTTTTTGCCCATTCTTGAAATTCATCAATACCCACTTCATTAGTCTCGATTACATGCCAGGCTAATTCTGCACGTCTAGGACGTTTCTCCTTGGGACCAACCCCATCCTCCCAATTATAGCCTGATACAAAATTACCTCCTGGATAACGCACAATTGGTACATTTAATTGTTCTACCATATCTAAAACATCATTTCTAAAGCCCATATCATCTGCAGTTGGATGAGTAGGTTCATAAATACCGTTGTATACTGCTCTTCCAAGATGTTCAATAAAGGAACCATAAATTCTTTTATCAATTTGTCCCACAGTAAAATCCTTACTTAATATTAACTTTGCTTTCATAAAATTAATCTTCCTTTCTTATTTAAATCCTCTTATGTTCCTAAGAACAAATTCTAGTAAATAAAGAAAATACTTAATTATTAATACTAATTAAGGCATCCATAAGCAACATTACGTACTCTAAGATGATGATACAATTCCTCATTAGGTCTCATATTGTGCATATATACGATAGACACTTCCTCCTCTGGGTCTGCCTCAACCCATATCCCAGATCCACCAGTCCATCCAAAGGCACCTATAGATCCATTGTGATTACCTGCTGACTTACTCATAAGTGTTCTAAATCCTAGACCGTACCCATAACCTGCAAGATAAGTATTATTAAAATCTTTCAACTGTGCTTCATTCAGATAATTCGTTCGTAACAAATCAACTGTTTTCCGTCCAAGCAATCGCTCGCCTTTATAAGATCCTTTGTTTGCTAGCATTTGCATAAATATTGCATAATCATTAGAACTTGCAAGTAAACCAGGCCTTGCTCCTAAAGGAGTTAAAGCAGGGTTTAAGTCTGCATCCGAATCAGATGATAGTTTAGTAAATTTTCTGTCATTGCCTTTGGTATAATTGCTTACCACCTGCTTAATATTTTCCTGTGTTATATAAGTGTCGGTATCCTTTAAGCCCAATGGTTCTACAATTCTTTCCCGAAAACTAGTCCTCAGCGGTTTACCTGTTATTACTTCAACAATTGCCCCTGTGATTTCACTTCCAAAACCGTAAAGCCAGCGAGTTCCCGGCTCAAACAATACAGGCACCTGCGCCACTGCACGAACTTCCTCTCGCAGTGTTGCTCTTTGTTCCCCTGATATTGATAGAAGTGCCTTGCTCATAGCAGCAATAACTGGTTGGCTAGAGTTCACATCGGGTATCATACAGTAGGGTAGACCACATGCCATAGTTACCACATCTTTGATTGTTATTGGGTTTTCAAGAGGTACGATTTCTAATTCATTATTAGGACGTGTATAAAATTTTGTCACATGCTTCCATTCAGGCAAATACTCGTATATAGGATCAGAAAGTAAAAACCGTCCTTCTTCACATAGCATAGCAACTATCGCATATGTAAAAAGTTTAGTTGTTGAAGCTTGTCTAAACATTGAATGCGGATGGACTTGCTCCCTCGTAGCTATATCTGAATATCCTGCATACCCTTCATAGATAATTTCATCCTTCTTCATAATTGTGCATGCGCAGCCCGGTACAGAATTCTGTGCAAAATCTTTAAGTAAATTATCCAATTTTAAAAAACTAGACATATTATCACTCCCCTTCTATTAATTTTATTATTAAAGCTTCAAAGTGCCTGCTTTATCTTCTTCATATCATAAATCTGATATGTAACAAATACTACGATACCTACAAACATAAGAATTGTAATAAAGTTAAACATCATATTATAGTTATATAATTCTGAGATCTTACCTCCGATAATTGGACCAAGACCCTGTCCTATATCTGCTCCTATATAATAAGTGCTTGTTGCAATTCCAATCTTGGCGGCATCTACCTTCCTTATACAGGCTGACTGCAAAGAGAGCTGACCAGTTCCTTGTCCGATAGCCACCAATACTGCTGCAATTAATATCATAGAAATCCCTGTCGATATACCTATCATATACATAGATATCCCAGTAAAAATCAAAGATATAATTACAATCGGTGTTAGGCTAGATCTATCAATAAACCTTCCAACCATAAATCTCAGTATAAAAAGCACTATTGCATTAACAGTAAAGAATAAAGCAATATTAGCTATTCCTCTTTCCTCTCCTAAAAGCACTAAAAAGGAACTGGTAATACCGTTTCCTAAGGAAAACAACCCCGAAACCAGTGCATATACTATGCAATCTTTAACGACTAAATGTTCAAATCGTATATTCAAATCTGTTTTTCTTATAGTTCGATAGGCCGTTTTATCTACCTTGACCAAAAAAAGTAAAATCACTGCCATAACTGTAAGTAAGGTAATTATAATAAATAATTTTTGATATCCAAATCTATCCTTTATTACAATCCCTATATAAGGGCCACAAATCCTTGAAATAATCTGCCCCAGTCCGAAATAACCCAAGCCTTCACCAAGACGTTCCTTCGGTATGTATTCACTTACCAGAGCCATGGAAGCCGTACTACTAATTCCAAAGGACATACCATGAAGCACTCTAAAGAAAAGCATTGTGGGAATATTCTGTGTAAATGCATATCCAAGAAATGATAGGCAAATCATAGCCGTAGAAAAGATACACATATTCCTCTTGTTAAGTATGTCAAGCGCTATACCGCTAAAAGGCCTAATTATTAAGGCCGATATAGAAAATATACCTGCTAGGGTACCTGCCAGCGTCAATCCCGCTCCTAACGAAACAGCATAAGTTGATACTATTGATGAAATCATACTAAAACCAAAGGCAGTTATTATATTTACTAAAGTTAGTAGTAAGTAGACTTTGCTAAATAACTTCTTATTTGAATTTACCATTTGAATTGTAAAGGCTCCTTTTCTAATGCCCATAAAATAAATTTATTAATAGCAATATCCCAGACCTTCCATTCATGTGCTCCCGGCATTTCCTCATATTTCACTTCAATGCCCTTGCTTCTCATATATTCAAGAAATCTTTGTCCATGGTCATAAGAAAAATCTTCTGTTCCTATTGCCGCATACATTCTTGGCAAATTTAACTTACTTTCAATTGTATTGTTTACCATATACCTTGTATCACTAATCGTTCCAAGCATATTCTCGAAAGAACCCCAAACCAGGCTGCAAATACCTGTTTCCCCTTGTTTCTCATCCTTGGTAAGAGGCCCCAAATCCACGTTAAATATCTCATCTGTAAATGAGAAACCAGAGAAATTACCTGCTGCAGAAAAGTATTCAGGCTTATCGAATGCCCACTTGTAGGCACCGTATCCTCCCATGGATAACCCAGCTACAAAACGGTCTTCCCTTTTATCCGAGACAGGGAAAAAGCAATTTATTACCATTGGTAGCTCTTTTGTCAAAAATGTATAATAGTTATATCCATGGACCATATCCCCATAGAAACTACTTCCACCCACTTCTGGCATTACTACCGCTATGTTGTTTTCCTCTGCATAACGCTCTATACTTGTATACCTTATCCAATCCTGGGCATTTCCTGCACCACCGTGAAGTAGATACAATACCTTGTAAGGCTCTATATCCTTACTACTGTCATATGGTAATATAATATATACATTGGTATGAAAACCCAAGCTCTTAGGTAAAAAGCTAAAATGCATTAATCCCATATTAGATTTCCTCCTCTTCACTAGACAATCCCATCCAATTGATAATTCTATGTAACCATGTATCCCAGAATTCCCAAGTATGGCCACCAGGTCCTGTTTCATATGTTAATGATAGTCCTATTTCGTCAGCATATTTTTTGTATTGAACCGTTCCCTCATAGTAAGGATCCTCTGTACCGCAGCAGCTGAATAACCGAGGTTTTTGTATGTCTGAATCTACCAAGTCCTTTGCCAGCTTCTTTAAGTCATTCATACTACCCCTATAATCCTCTGCGGTTCCAAAAGCCTCAAGAGCCGGACCAACTGCCCTTCCTCGAAAGAATCCCATTTCTTCTACGTCTCCCACACCTGACATTCCGGCAGCTGAGTTAAAAAATCCAGGACAATTTAGTACCCATTTCATTGCTCCATGGGAACCCATAGAGTTTCCTACAACATACCTATCTTCCCTTTTATCAGAAAGTGGAAAAACGGCTTGCATAACGTCAGGTAGCTCCTTAGATATATAATCAAAGTATCTTTGTCCATATTTCATATTACAATAAAAGCTATTCTTAACCTCTGGCATTACTACTGCAAATCCGTTATCATTTGCATATCTCTCAATATTCGTATTACGATAATAGGTAGTACAATCATCAGAACCTCCATGTAATACATAGAGTGTTTTATATTTCTTGCCCCGCTTATAAAACTCTTCTATCGGCTGCTTCGTATTCCATATGCTAAATGTAGGTATTACAATAGAGACATTTACTTGTTCCCTTAACGCCTGGGAAAAAAAGGTATAGTTTATTAAGCCCATATTTTCAACTCCTTAACTTCGTTTCAACTTTCTTGGGTCAATATTATATATTTTCTCAGTACTTAACTCTACAAAAGGCCCGGGAACACCCATGTCATGATCTACACTATTACCATAGAAATCAGAGATAACCAGACTGCCACTCGGAACTTCCTTTACCTTAGAAGGGTCAAATACAATATCATGTTTCTCAGCTTGTTTTGCAAAGAAAAATGGAGCATCCTCTGCCTCTTTAAACTGTAATGTAAAGTTATCAGTATCAACATCAATATCAAACCATGCTTCCTGGCCTAGCACATCAAATCCATAAAACTTTCTCCAAGCAGGTAAGTCAAGACAAACTTCTGGCGCAGGATACATAACTCTCAGATACCCACCGCTTTGCTTAACATACATATTACCCTCTGCTTCGTTTTTCTCAGTTGGCATAGTAATGGCGGCTTCCTGACATTTATAGAAAATGTTATTAATCAATCGAGCATCTCTAGATGTTCCGCCTCTCTCCATTCCTGACATTCGAAAAGATACAGGCTTGGCAAAATATCCGGCTCCTCTACATTTACCAATCAAATTATTAGCAATGTAAAGATAGTCTGTACCTTCACCATATACTGCATATCCATTGATCACATTGTCCTCTACCAGCTTATACCATCCTGCTGAACCCTTCTCTTTTGGAATTTTTTCAGAATCGAATCGTCCTTCCACATTCCAAAATATATTATTATCAATCATATTAATTTCATCTTTAGTGCATTCAATAAAGATAGCTTCTCTCTGTTCTATCCCATCCAAAAATAGATTCTGAGTTATTCTATTATTTTCATTACCGCAGTCCAACCATAGATGATCTGCTCTTATGGTCTTTGTAAAAATATTTCTGCGTATCATGCTATCTATACTATTATGTGTCTTTATGCCTCCTGCTTCCCAAGAAAGCTCCATCTTCTGCCATCCGGTTCCTTGTATAAGATTATCTTCTATCAAAAAGTGTGTTGCAAATAGCCCAGCGATACCACAGACTCCAGCGTTATAAATCCTACATCCTCGTATAATACTATATCCAATGAGTTGGCCCCTAATAATTTCATGATGCCAACACTCATTCCCGATATCAATAGCCACAGCATTTGACCAATCAACCACACAATCCTCAATAATCCAATGATGACCTCTATAGCAAGAGATCGATCCCCTCTGCGGTACAGGAGCTCCCATAGCTGCATGAGCACAGGTTAGTCCTTTTACTTTAATGTATGATAAGAAAGGCACTTCAGGTGCAAAGCATTGCTCTCTACAGGTGATTTCAATCTTATGATTAGTTGGATTGGCATCACCCTCTAGTCTAAAATGAACTGTTTGACCGTTTGCTTCAACCCAGAAGGATCCTTTCCTCCTTGAAAGTTGATTATATAAGGCCACCTGATGTAGGGGTTTCCCATCGCAAAAAACCATTCCTCGTCGATTAAGGTAAGTCGTCATATCTGTCTTTTCATACTCAATAAATAATCTATCATGCAAGATATTCACAGCACAAAACGGATTGTATCCCCTGAACATATCAGGGTCTAAATTAATTTGCCAAATTTGTGCTAAATCATCATTTTCACTCTTAATTAAATTTGAACTCTTTCTCCACCCACTACTTTTTTTAAACTGTTCTACAATTTCTGAGGCTTTAATCAGAACCTCTCCATCACCAAAGGCATCATAGCATATCATTTTGTCTGGACCGTCACCACCACGTACCGGTCGAACACACTCTCTATATTCACCACCATGGATTAATATATGAGTTTTTGGGGAAGCAATTGCTGCTGCTGCATTAATTGTTAAAAAAGGACGTTCCACGGTTCCGTCATTATCATCTGATGCGTTTGGATGATTAACAGAAACATGTAGTTCTTGATTGTAGCTTGTATCAGCTTCCCAATATACGAATTTTTTCCCATTAGGTAAGTAATCAATTGAATCTTTCATACATTTCTCCTTTTCTGTTAAGCGTAAAAAACAATACAAATATCATTTAGAACAAAGAATATGCCTTGGCACATTCTCCGCGCCAAATGCGTTCACAAAGTGATAAATTCATTACGCGTGAGTGCGCATCCTTGCGGAGCATTTAATATTGAATAGGATTAACTTCCTATTCAATATTAAATGGGGTGCTGCATGCAACACCCCATTAGCCATAAGGTAATAACTATACCCTAATAATTAATTAGCAGCCAAAGCTTTTGCTCTCTCATCAACAAGTACTTGAAGCTTTTCAGTATCAAATTTTACTAATGTAGACCAATCAAATCCTTCTAATTCTTCTTTTAGATTATTCCATATTGAATCAAATTCAGCTTGATCCTTAGCAAAAACCATCTTCCAGGATGCATCCTTTACCAACGTAGCACAGTTGCTTCTGATTAATGCAATATCCGTTGAATCAGGTGTAAGATTTACATTTACAAAAGGTACTACGCTTATAGTATTGGTCTTTAGTAGATAATCAACAGAGTTCTCTGCATTAAATCTCTCAGCCCATTCTTTTGTTGTTTTTGTCTTAGCTTTTTCAACTTCAGCAGGCCATAGAGAAGCTACATAGCTAGTGTTATTCTTAGGGTTAGTTGCAATACCTGCAACCATCCACTGATTAACCTGAATCATTCCATCAGCATAGAAACCACCACCGAATTCTTCTGGTACAGGTGAGTTATCCATCAGAGCATATTCACCTTCAGCTGTACGTACATAGCCATTGCCATCTGCTGCATCTTCATATGTAAAGCCTTTAATACCGCCATGGATACTTTCCAAACCATCAGGACTGGACATCCAATCTAATACCATCATAACTCTCTCTTGTCTTGCAGGATCATCGGTACCAACAGCGAATGCTCTACCGCTGCCAAAGAAAGGATCAGAAGGCTGATATATAGACATATCGTTTATAGGAGCCATAATATAGTTCTCTCCATTGTTACCACGCTCTGTTGTATTCCAGAATCCCTGCTGCCAGTCATTCCATATTAAGAAAGCACGTTTTGAATTGAACTTATTGTTAACTGAATCCCAGTTCTGTGTCCCGGAGTCAGGGTCTACTACTCCAGCCTGGTTAGCTTCAAAGAAGAATTGAAGTATCTTATGATATGCTCCGTTATCATCTGTAAGATCAATTCTTTCACCAGATGCATCTAACAAAACAGAACCGTTAACTTCTTGACCATACCACTTAGTGAGCTGATTAACATTTTCAATAGAGGTTCCATCCCAATCAGGCCATAAGGTGATTCCATAGCTGGGGTCACCGTTTGCATTAGTTGGGTGTAAATCCTGCATATCACGAAGAGCCTGTACAAGATCTGAAAGGTTTTTCAGTTCAGGTGCACCTATCTCAGCATAATAATCCCAGGGAACGGTCGGTGCTACACCAGGAATGATAGGTGTAAATGTAGTAGGACTAGTATTAGTCATCTCTGTAGGCCATGCATAATAGGTTCCTGCATCCACGCCGTCTAAAGAAGAATTATAAGCGTCGAGCTGAAGCTTAAAATCTTCAAAAGAAGTTAATCCCTTCATGCCATCAGTAACATCATATATAAGTCCTGATTTAACACATGCTTGAATGTCCGCGTTATCTAGTATAACCATATCTCCAAGGAATCCAGATGCAGAACGAGCAGCAAAGATATCTCCGCCTGCTACCTGTGGAGCTATGATGTTAAGAGTTACATTAAATTTTTCTTTTAGTATCTCAGCTGTCCAACCGGGCTGTTCTCCTTGGAAGTTAGCTGGTTGTGAATAAACCTCAAGTATCATAGGTTCAAGTTCTGATGTAGTCGCTGTGTCGTCCTTGTCATCTTTATCGTCTTTGTCAGAACCCCCTTTGTTGTCGTCAACAACCTTGTTGTCATTGTCTGGGGTTGCATTATCATCTGTCTTTTTGGCACAGCCGGTAATAAACATAGATAAAACCAGCATTACCACAACCATTAGTTTGAGTTGCGATTTGATTTTCATACTTTTCCTCCTCTTTTATTTTTGTTATATATCCTGACCCCTCTATAAAATTATAAGGGGTGTCATTCTAATTCAGTGTGTTGCATGTGAAGCTATTATCCTTTAACAGCTCCTATCATAATCCCTTTAACAAAGAATCTCTGGAAAAATGGATAAATCATCATAATCGGAAGTGCTACAATAATTGTAACTGTCATTCGTATTGATGTTTGTGTCTGTACATTGGCCACCACCGAACTACCTGCAGTTGCATTAATTATTGAAGATAATGATTGTGATGATTGCAAATATCTATATAAAATAAATTGCAAAGTATAATATTTTTCTTGTGTCATAAGAAGTAGTGTGTCTTGGAAGGAATTCCATTGTCCTACCGCAGTAAAGATTGCAATCGTTGCTAGTATGGGTTTGCATATAGGTAACATGATTTTGTAGAATATTGTCAAAACTCCTGCACCATCGCAATCTGCCGCTTCCTGTATCTCTTTCGGTGTTGATTCTATGTAGGTCTTTGTAAGAATAATATAAAAAGGAGATACTATAGCAGGAAGTATGTATCCAAGAAAATTATTAGTAAGCTTAAGGTTCATCATTGTTAAGTACCAAGGAATAATACCTGCATTGAAATACATGGTAACAACCACAAAACGATACCAAAATCTCCTTAAGAATAAAGTCTCTCTTGTAAACATATATCCTAAAAATGCCGCTATAAATACAGTTAAGACAGTTCCAATAACAGTTCTGGATACTGAGATGAATGCAGCCTGCCCTAGTCCGGGTATTTTAATTGCATCCATATAGTTTTGCAGATGTATTTCCTTGGGAATCCATACAACTCCGCCCTTTTCACTTATTTTATTGTTACTGATTGTATTAATAAAAATATAGTAAAAAGGATACACGCATACAAAAGCAAATAACGAAAAAACTGTATAATTAATTATGTCTAACATCCGATCACTTATAGAATAGTATTTAATTTTATTTTGTTTATTAGATTTCAAATGTTCTTCCTTTTTCATCATATACTCCTTTATATTATACTTTCTTTACGTACAATCTTAGAAAAGGTGTTGGCCCCAAACAGTAGAACAAGGCTTACAATACTTTTTAACATACTAAGTGCTGTTGATACGGAGTACACCGGTGGTTTACTTGTAGACAAATTGTATACATATAAATCCAAAACCTGTATATGCTCTCTATTCCATGAGTTCTGGAATACAAAATATTGCTCCATTCCATTATTAAGAAGATTTGAAATATTCAAAAGCAGAAGTACGAAAAACGTAGGCAATAAGCTAGGAATTGTAATATGACGTATAATTCTAAATCGACTTGCTCCATCCACTCTAGCAGCCTCAAACATTTCGCTATCAATTCCAGAAATAGCTGCTATGTACATGATGGCAGCCCATCCAAGATTCTTCCAAGTAAGCCACACCCACATCTTAAACCATATATGCTCGTTTGATTTCAGAAAATCAATTGGTCTTTCTAATATGCCCAAATCCATTCCTACAGAATTAAACATACCGTTATTACTCATAAGAAGAAATGCCACAGAATAAACTAAGACCCAGCTGATAAAATTAGGTAAAGTAGTTACCGTTTGAACAAACTTACGAAACCGCATGTTTTTAATCTCATTAAGAAAAACTGCAAAAATCATTGGAAGCCAGGAAAATGCTAATGCAATTCCACTCATAGCAAAAGTGTTTCTAAGAACTTCTACAGTTTGTTTAATATATGATTTGCTCTTAAAAAGCATTCTAAACCATTTTAATCCTACAAAAGAGTCCCAAGAAAACGGCATTGGTGGTTGATAATCAAAAAACGAATATATCCACCCATATAGAGGATAATAAGAAAATATCATTACCAAAACTATAAATGGCATTATTAACAAAAATTCTCTATATCCCTTTGCTTTTTTCTTATTACGGAAATTGTTCATATCGTGTAGCCTCCTCTTGTTCCTATATCATTCTCAAGTAGTCTCAATTAAATCGTTTAACCTCTTATAAAACATTATATGTCATAACACAATTGATTGTCAATATATTTTGTGTATAATGTTCATAGATTTCGATTTATGCTATAATATATTATATATTTATACCTGTAATTGATTATGTTAATCGTTTTTCATTATGTATTATAATAACTTATAAAACTACACCTTTATTCTACAAAAAAACCTGTTATAATAAATTATTATAACCATAGAGAACGAAAGGAAACTGCCATGATAAGAATGAAGATAAATTCAGAAATTAATAAAGGAACAATTAATAAGAACATATATGGTCATTTTGCCGAGCATTTAGGCAGATGTATCTACGAAGGAATATGGGTAGGTATGGATTCATCAATCCCCAATATTAACGGAATGAGAAAAGATGTTATCGACGCCTTAAGAGAAATGAAAATACCTGTACTTAGGTGGCCTGGAGGTTGTTTTGCGGACAATTATCACTGGATGGAAGGCATTGGCCCTTACGAAAAGAGACCCTCTATGATTAATACCCACTGGGGTGGTGTTACAGAAAATAATCATTTTGGTACCCATGAATTTATGGAGTTTTGCGAACTTATTGGTGCGGAGCCATATATTAGCGGTAATCTAGGCAGCGGTACAGTTAGGGAAATGCAGCAATGGGTAGAATATATAACCTCTGATGGTGAATCTCCTATGACAAATCTTAGAAAAGAAAATGGTAGAGAGCATCCTTGGAGATTAAAATATTTTGCTGTTGGTAATGAGAACTGGGGATGTGGAGGCCAAATGCGTCCTGAATACTATGCGGATGAATACCGCAGATATGCTACCTATCTTAGGGACTTCGGAGACAACAAACTATATAAAATCGCTTGTGGTGCTAATGCAGATGATTATAATTGGACAGAAATATTAATGAAAAACGCCGGAAAATATATGGACGGCTTAAGCCTTCATTATTATACCATGCCACTAGACTGGAGCCTTCCAAAGGGTTCTGCTACGGATTTTGGAGAAAAAGAATGGTTTTCTATTCTACAGATGACCTCCTTTATGGAAGAACTTGTAGAGAAAAATATTGAGATAATGGACAGATATGACGAAGAGAAGCGGGTAGGACTTATTGTAGATGAATGGGGTGCCTGGTACCAAGCGGAACCTGATACTAATCCGGGCTTCCTATACCAACAAAACACGCTGCGGGATGCTCTAGTTGCTGGTATAAATCTCAACCTATTTAATAACCATTGCGACCGTATTCAGATGGCTAATTTAGCCCAGATTATTAATGTACTACAATCTGTAATTTTAACAGATGGACAGAAAATGATATTAACACCAACCTATCATGTATTTAAAATGTTTTCTGTACATCAAAATGCTAGGTTGCTTGAAACCAACCTTGAGAAAACATATTATTATTATGGTGAAGAAAAAATCTCTCAGCTTAGTGTTTCATCCTCAATGGATTCAAAAGGCAATATTCATATATCTCTATGTAATCTGGATCCCACTAATGAGGTTGAAATTGACTGTGAACTTATAGGGGATATTAAAAGCAAAATATCAGGAACCATATTGACTTCTGATGAAATGAATGCCAAAAATACCTTTGAAAATCCTGAAGCTGTTATCGAATCAACTTATAACAACATAAAACTAGAAAACAATCATATATATACTAGTATTCCGCCCAAATCTATTGTTGTTCTTAAAATTCAGTAGCATACAAATTGTTTTATCCTAATTGAATACTCTTAATAAAAAATCCCGGTAGATATCCCATGATTTCTACCGGGTTTGTATTACTTCTGTTCTTATTCCAATGTAAATGATGCAAGGCTGGCGCTTCCCTGGCCTCTATAGGTAATATACAGTGCATGTACTCCATCTGGAATCCTTATATCTGCCGAGTACTCCTTCCACACATTAGAGAATATAACCGGTATCTTACCAAGATTAGGACCATCCCAAGAAGTCCTTATTTCAAAATCACCTTTGCAATAGCCTCTTACTTTTATTTTAATTCTCTTAACGCCTTGGCAGTCAAAATACTTGAAGCCGGCCGTAGCAGAATTCTTCATATTAGCAATATAACCAAGCTCTTCATCACCATCTCTTCCATCCTGAGTAATCTTTGGAAATTGATTATTCATCCATGATCCGGTGAAATCCGTGTAAACTGATTCCTCATCGCAGAACAAATTGCAGGCGATGTAAGCATGATACTCACCCATTCCCTTTAGAGGTCCGCCATTAGGTCCACAGGATGTTATTTCTACTTGAGGAATCGTTCCATCCTCCAAAAATGTAATTTCTTCTAAGCAAGCCTGTCTGCTATAATTAGTTCCATTAGTGTGCCTATGATAGAAAATATACCATTTTCCTTTTATCTCTACCATGCTACCATGGTTATTTCCGCCGTAAGCCATAGGCTTATTCTTGGGTTTATAAGTACTAATACCCATATCACAATTACTTACAATTGTCCCACGATACTCAAAACCTTTAGTGGGATGCTTACTGGTTGCATAGCATAACTCATGCATAAGAATTGAAGAGTAGATTAGATAATAAATATCTCCTCTTTTTCTAATGGAGGGAGCCTCAAAAAATTCATGGCCCTCAAAACCGCTTCCCTTACTATAGGGCTCACTAGGAGCTACAATAACAGGATCACTGGTAATAGTTATCATATCAGTACTAAGTACTGTTGCCATCGCTCCACTTCTGGATTTATCGCCTCTTGCACAAAACCCTGTGTAAAGATAGACCTTATCGTCCTCTACCAATACCCCCGGGTCAAATTGCGGTTCGTCACCGTCTCTCTCTCCTAATCTGACTCCGTCTGGATATTGTACATAACCATAAAACTCGTATTTGCCTGCTGGTGTATCACAGACAGCTACAGATACTATAGAACGTTTACTATCCACATAATATAGATAATACCTTCCATCCGGTCCGACTGCTACATCAGGAGCATAAAGACAGCTATCACGGTCTTCATTGTTTTCTACATCGGTTGTTTTTAATATAACTCCTTCATAAGACCAGTCAGCCAGATTATCTACCGGTGCAGACCAACAAACATAGTCATTTAGGCAGTAAGCATAGCCATTGAAACGGTCATGGGAACCATATATATAGACTCTATCATTAAATACATAAGGTTCAGCATCTGGAATATACTCCCAAGATGGATGATATGGATTGAATCCTTGTTTATTCATGTCGTCACTCCTTCTTCTAGTCAAATTTTTACCTCTTTATATTCTGAAGCACATCAGATAACTTTTACAGATTCTCTTACGACCATATTACAACGAAATTTTATAATTTCTTGGTTTTCATTAATAATTAAACCATCTTCGAGTGATTTTATAAAAAACTCTGCTGCAGTTTTGCCAATATCTTTTAAGGGAATATCAACAGTTGTAAGTTTGGGTCTTAAGTACTTTGATATTTCGTTATTATCATAGCCTACTATGGAAATGTCCTTACCAACAACCAAATTATTCTCATAAAGATAATCATAGGCCCCGGCAGCCATCAAATCATTCATACAAAAAATTGCTGTAACGCCTTCTTTTACTAACTTCTCAGCTTGTATATACCCAGACTCTCTCTCCCAATCCCCGTATCTAGTCCATTCTGGATTGTATAAAATCTGCTCTTCGAACAGGGCCTTCAGATATCCTAAGCTTCGCTTTTGAGTATGTAGATTATTAGCAGTTCCTGCTATCACACCTATTTCACGATGTCCCATAGAAATTAAGTATTTGGTTATATCATAACCACCCTCTTCATCATCAATTACAACAGATGGAAATCTCGAATACGACGATAAAGCATATACTACAATTGCAGGAATTTCAAAATGCTCTCTAAAACAATTGACATATCTGCAATGTCCTGCCACATACATAATACCGTCAACTTTAATAGATAACAACTCTTGAATTGCCGGCTGAAGAACCGATTGAAATTTCTCCTCATCAGAATACCATGTGTCCTGCCATTTGTCATAGAGCCTTAAATTAACAAGAATTGTACGATAATTATTATCATCACAATATGCCATTATGGCTTCTACTATGAGCGGCGTACTAAATAAATCTAAATCCTCTACAATAATTCCAATAATTTTAGTCTTTTGTTTTCTCATTCCTTGAGCAAAATAATTCGGCTTATACCCGGTTTGTTTTACTACCTTAAGTACCCTTTTCCTTGTTTCATCACTAACTTTTGGCTTACCGTTTAAAACATTAGATACGGTAGCTATTGAAACATCACACATCTGAGCAAGTTCTTTTAATGTTACCAAATGTTCAAATCCTTTCATATAGGATATTTAGTTAAACGTTTTTATTATTATAACTAAATATAAGAGTTTTATCAACTGCAACTTCTGATATATTGCAATTTTTATTAAAAATCTACTATACCTTGAAGTAAATGGGTCTTAAAGTAGTTAACAAGCTGTGATTCATTTATGTTTTACCTTAAAGTAAACCTGAAATGGTTCATATCCTATGTCTCTTATTCTTCTTAATTGTATAACTGGATTTTGGTTTACAGTCTTGAAGAAATAGCGCCAACTACCCCACTCTCGTTCATTTTCCATTATAATTTCAGAGGCTATATTATTATTTTCTATGAAAAGCAATCTTTCTGTATCGCAGATACCTGCCAGCACTTCAGGTCCAAAGCGGAAAGCTCCTGTATCATTATCATCAGGAAGTGTAATAAAACGGATTCCAATAGGTAGGATGATGCTTACCGTATCCCCATCCTTCCATTCCCTTTCTATTTCATAAAACTTACCCTTATCTGCTGTTTTACCATAAACCGATCCATTTACATAGATTATTGCCTCGGACATAATCCATTCAGGAATGCGGAAATTAATCGTAAACTTTTTCACATCAGATGTTTCTACAACAAAATCATATTTTCTATACCTTGGCATATTTTCATGCAGGGCTGTGGTATCATTCACTACTTGGTTTCCAGCAGTATTGGAGGAGTTCATTAAGCTACCACTCATTTTATCCTGCTTCTGAATTATTGTTATATCCACTTCATCTATCTTCGTTTTCAACTCAGAATCAAAATACTGGCAAACATATAGGTCTTCCTTGTCCTTGTAATATATCCCTCTATTTAAAGCTGCATTTGCTTGCACCATGGTTCCATGGCAACAGAAAAAGCTGTCAGTCTCGCCTCTCCAATCCTTATGCAATCCCGCTTTCATTGGAAGGAAATAAGTCAATAGCCCTGTGGAGGGATTATCACTTTTGCTACCAGTTAATGCATATTCATTATAATAAGCCTGTGCCATAATACCATTATATAGGTTGTACTCAATGTATTGTATATAAGCAGGATCCTTTGTGTATCTGAATAAAAAATCTGCCAACCTTATCATGTTGTACACGGTACAGTGTTCCTGATTTTTGTCTCCCAATCTTTCTTTCATCTTCATCTTAGGCATCCAAATCTCTCCCGAAGTTTGTCCACCTGTTGCAAAACATCCTCTTTCAGTTACTGCACAATTCCAATAAGCCTTTACAATCTCCATCCATCGTTCTTCACCGGTCACTTCATAAGCCCTTGCACAGCCAAGTACCTCAGGTATGGTTGTATTGGCATGCATATTAGTCAGTGGATCCTTACCAGCCAAAAGCGGACCAAATAACCTATCTCGGTAATAACGTTCTAATAGTATTTTATATTTATCCTTTCCAGTAATATGAAGAAGGTCTGCCCACACTTCAAGCATTCCACCGGTCTCCACATCAAGTATATCATCAAATTCATCTCTGCTAAATTTTCCACTCCATTTTTCAAACCAATCGGCGAATTTGTCTGCTATTTCTAAGGCCTTATGGTTTTCTGCATATAAATACATATCAATCAAGCCCATAAAAACTTTGTGAAGTGTATATTGAGGAGCCCACACTTCCTTTCCATTTGCAATCCAGTATAGATATTTTTCAGGAATTGGGCCTACCCATTGTCCGCCATTATCCTTCTGGCATTCTGCCAATTCATCGATTATGACATCAGCTTTCGCCTTTAATTCCATATCACCGCTCATATTATAATGGATAGCAGCGGCTGACAGCCAATGACCTAGAAAATGTCCACGTAATTGACAGACCGGAGACTCCCATCCTCTGTGAGCGTCACTGCTAAGTTCTCTTCCCGAATATCTTCCCGCTTCTAATTTAAAATTAATCAGAAGATTGTCATTAGTTAGCTTCATCAGATATTCTCTGTTAGACTTTTCTCTGCGTCTTAACTCTTCATCACGAAGTTTAACCTGCTTGCCATTTAACGCTTCCATGATATCAGCACTCCTCTATAATTTTTAATATAAATCAAATACTTTACCTAATACTTTATCATATTATATTTAGATTATCTAGACTATATTGGTGTTTGTAGTTTAGGATATAACTATGGACTTAAATGCTTCAAAACGCTACAATATGAACATATATATGAAATATTTTATTGAGAGGATGATAAATCATGAAGCAGATCGCAAGCTTTACCATTGATCATATGAAATTACTACCCGGTGTCTATGTCTCCAGGAAGGACAAGTTAGGTAATGAAATCATAACCACCTTTGACCTTAGAATGACCAGGCCAAATCATGAACCTGTAATGCTTACAGGAGAGATTCATGCTCTAGAACATCTGGGGGCTACCTATCTTAGAAACCATGAGGAATATGCCGATAAAACCGTATATTTTGGCCCTATGGGTTGTCGTACAGGTTTCTATCTTATTCTAGGTGGGGACTACAGTTCCAAGGATATTATTCCGTTAATCGTGAAAATGTTTGAATTCATTCGTGATTATCAGGGTGAAATCCCAGGGGCGACTGCCATAAATTGTGGCAATTACTCAGATATGAACCCTCTTATGGCAAAACATTATGCTAAGCGCTATCTAGATGATGTATTATATAACATCAATGATGAACGTCTAAATTATCCAGAATAAAAGGAATATTTCGGCAGCTGTATTTGAGTACCTGGTACCGAATACAGTTACCGATTTTGTTTGCATTATTGACCCTCCCATGAATATAATATAATGAATACATACAATGGGAGAAGCTATGGCAGAGGATGGTTTACTACATACGGCTGAGCTACTAAAAACAGCCATGCCCTATATTGATGTAAAATCTAGACTAACCTTGGAATTGCTTGTTAAGCTATACGAGTTAATTATTTGCATGCGAAACTTTACAACAAATGACATTTCTGCCTGTGACTTTGAAAATGAAAAGGCTGATATGGAGGCCTTACTTAATAATATTAGGCCTAAGTGTAATAAGGATGAGCAGGCTTTTGTAGATAAAATGTTAAATATATTCCAAGCCAAGAGAATGTTCGAAATGTACAATACATATATGGGTGCAATGAATGCAATGGAGGGATTCGAGGGCTTTGGTGCTAGCTCTTCCGATGGTAGCTCCAATAACGATACTTCAAGTAGCTTTATGAACAACTTCAAGGATTTTGATTTTGCATCTGTTTTCGGAGACGACTTTGATTCTGAATCGTTTTTACAGAATTATAATAGTATGTCCTCTGATACTACTGTTTCTGAGAACTATTCTAATGACGTCGAAGAAGCAGATGATTCTAAATTGACTTCTGATAACAACCTAGTAAATGAAAATAATAACTCTAGTGACATATTTGAATCATTAAGGTCTATGATACCACCTGATCAGATGGAAACCTTTGAAAACTTAAGAATGCTTTTTGACTCTGAGTCATATGATGATAGTAACAAACCCAATGAGAATAAGGTGTAATATATATGTCTGATTCCTCCAAAAATAATAAAATGGATCCCCGCAAGCTTGTCATCCTAATGGAATTAATAAAAGAAGCCGAAGGAAAATCCATGGATAAAATGCTTCCGCTTATTATAAAAACTAACAAAAAGCTACAGGATCAAAACCTTGCTTTTACAAAGGATGAAAGTGATTTAATGATAGAAGTTCTTACAAAGAACATGTCTCCAAAGGATAAAACACAATTTGAAATGTTAAGAACCATGATGGCAAATAGAAAATAACAAGAAAAAAGCTTAAGGAATATGGCTATTTACACCATTTTCTTTAAGCCTTTTTAAATATATTATTATACAGCATCAATATTCGCTCTTTCTTCCTGCTTAAGCCCTCGATACATCCTTATATATTCTCTCACATATAATGCAAATGACAAGGCGAGGAATGCTCCACATATCAGTAACAGTATATTAATCGTAAGTTGACTAAGCTTTGGTAATGCAACAAGCAAGAGCATAACCACATAGAATACTGTGGTTGACACTTTACCAAACCATTTTGAACCGTCTAGCCGTTTCCCCTTCTTCAACATTGCCAACCCTGCCACAAGCATGAAAAGCTGCATAACTACAAATAAAATCATCAGCAGAAACATATACTTAATTTTTACAACTAACACAAATATTAGGGCTGCCTGAGTCAGCTTATCTGCCATAGGGTCAATAAGCTTACCAAACTCTGTTACCATATCGAAGGTCCTTGCAATAAAACCATCTAACAAATCGGTAAGTCCTGAAGCAAGCACAATAGCTGCTACGCGAATATACTCACCAGGCTCCTCAGCTTTGATATATTGAATTACAAACATCGGTATCAGTAAAAGCCGAATATAACATAGAATATTCGGTATACTCCATAAATCTTTCTTCTTAAATTTAGCTAATACTTTCATATTCCTTCCCCTCTATTTATGTTATACAAATCAGGTTTTAATAACTTTTCAAAAAACCTATTTGTAATATATATGATTAAATAAGATAATTATATGAAATTACTTATATCATGGACAAATTTGCTTATAGGTGCATTTTAACATATTTATCATAAATATTAAAGATGTTTTTATTAAATGAACTCTATCACTTATTAGCATAATAAAATCCCTCCCCTAAAGTATCACCTGTTTAATCATTTATATAACAGCTGAAGAAGGGGAGGGATTTGTATTTTGGGATTAATATGGCCTAAACATTACTTTACAACAATATTTACGATTTTTCCAGGAACATAGATTTCCTTTATTATAGTTCCTGTTAGCTTATCTTCCATGGCCTCCTTTGCAGTACTTAGAACTACATCCTTACTAGCATCTGCTTCTATCATAATGGTGCCCTTGGTTTTTCCATTTATCTGGACAGCTATTTCTATCTCATTATCCTTCATCTTATCCTTATCGTAGCTGGGCCAGGTGTTATCATATACAGAGTCTGTATGACCCATCTGTGACCATAGCTCCTGACTTACATGAGGTATAAATGGAGCAAGCAGAATGATTGCAGTCTCCAGAGTCTTACGATCTATTCCACCGGATCTCTTAGAAATATCAAGCATCTTATTATTGTATTCCATAAATCCGCTTACAACTGTATTTAAGCTAAAACTTTCAAGTCTTGTGGTGATATCATATATGAATCGGTTACGAAGCTTAACCATCTCTTCTGAGGCCTTAACTGCTTTATCCTTATTATCCATGACCAGATTGTAGAATCGATTAATATATCGATATACTCCATCTATTCCTCTATCATCCCATTCAGAATCCAGCTCGGGAGGACCTACAAATAATTCATAAAGCCTTAGAGAATCACAGCCATAATCCTTAATAAGTTCATCGGGTGAAACCACATTTCCCTTTGATTTGCTCATCTTCGCTCCGTCTTTACCAATCATACCCTGATTAAAGAGCTTGATAAAGGGTTCATCAAAATCAATAGCACCTATATCCTTCAGGAATTTGGTATAGAATCTGGAATAAAGGAGATGAAGTACAGCGTGCTCTACCCCTCCGATATACATATCCACAGGCAAATACTTTTCGGCCTTTTCCTTGCTTACCAATTCCTTATCATTCTTATTATCAACATAGCGAAGGAAATACCATGATGATCCGGCCCATTGGGGCATGGTATTGGTCTCTCTCTTTGCTGGCTTGCCACACTCTGGACATATGGTATTAACCCATTCATTAATATTAGCTAGGGGTGATTCTCCTGTACCAGTAGGCTCATATTTTTCCACCTCAGGAAGTAAGAGTGGTAGCTCCTCTTCTGGAACAGGGACAGCTCCACAATGCTCGCAATGAATAATGGGAATAGGCTCGCCCCAATATCTTTGACGTGAGAACACCCAGTCACGAAGCTTATAGTTTACTGTCTTATTTCCTATTCCCTGTTTTTCCAACAAATCAGGAACATCATTCTTGGCCTTCTCGGAGTCCATTCCATTCCACTCACCAGAATTAATCATGATACCTGGCAGTGTATAAGCCTCAGCTAATTCCTCCTCATTACCATCCTTTGATATTACCTGAACAATCGGAATACCGAACTTAGTTGCAAATTCAAAGTCTCTATCATCGTGGGCAGGAACACACATTATGGCTCCGGTACCGTAATCAGCCAATACATAATCTGATAGCCATATAGGAATGGGCTTCTTAGTTAAGGGATTAATGGCATAGCTTCCAGTAAATACACCGGTCTTAACCTTATCCTGAAGACGGTCGACAGAGGACCTCATAGAAGACTTATAGATATACTCCTCAACTGCCTCCTTCTGCTCAGGCATTGCAAGCTTAGCTGCTAATTCGTGCTCCGGTGCCAATACCATAAATGTTGCACCATATAAGGTATCCGGTCTTGTTGTATATACGCGGATGGACTTATCGCTTCCGTCAACGGCGAAGTCTACTTCGGCTCCATAACTCTTTCCTATCCAATCGGACTGCATCTTCTTAACCTTATCAGGCCAATCAAGCTTATTCAAATCCTCTAAAAGACGATCCGCATAATGGGTAATCTTTAGCATCCACTGCTTAAGATTCTTCTTAGTCACAGAAGCACCACAGCGTTCGCATCCACCATTTACAACCTCTTCATTAGCAAGTCCCGTCTTACAGGAAGGGCACCAGTTAATTGGCATTTCCTTTTCATAAGCAAGGCCTGCTTTAAACATCTTAACAAAAATCCACTGTGTCCATTTATAGAAACTCGGATCTGTGGTATTGACTTCCATATCCCAATCATATATTGCTTCTATATCCTTAACCTGCTTTTTGAAATTGGAGACATTCTCTGCTGTGGATATACTAGGATGTACACCCTTTTGAAGGGCATAATTCTCCGCAGGAAGTCCAAAAGCATCCCACCCCATAGGATGGATTATATAATAGCCATTAAGCATCTTATATCTACTCCATACATCACTTATAACATAGCCTCTCCAGTGTCCCACATGGAGCCCGCTCCCAGACGGATAAGGAAACATATCTAGGCAGTAATACTTCTGCTTCTTGCCATCATTAATATTGACTTGATGCTCCTTCCAGTGCTTTCTCCATTTCTTTTCGATTTCCTTATGATTATAAGGTGTTGACATAACATTCTCCTCCTTAAAAGATATCTCTTATACATAAAATCGCGATATATACTAATAGGTTCAGTAGCTAAAAGAAATTATATATTATTCAATTAAAAAAACCTTCATCCATAAAAGAGACGAAAGGTTATCATTCCGTGGTACCACTCTAATTCATAATCACATTATATTACATATGTAATTACAATAAGGTAATTACATATATAATCATGAAGTTATGCACTTGACTTCGATAACGGGAATACCGTCCCGACCTACTGTTCTTCAACCGGGAAGCTCCAAGGCGAGTTGGGAGACTGTTGCTACTGCCTTACACC
>CAZDWP010000004.1:0-28496 GCA_964508985.1 uncultured Herbinix sp.
TTGGTACCTCCCGTAGTATTGCCGCTGAATATTCATTCTTCTTATCAATACCCGTTATGTTCGGTGCGAGTGCACTAAAGCTGGTCAAATTCGGATTTGATTTTTCTACTATGGAGCTTGCAGTATTATTAACCGGTATGGCTGTTGCTTTTGTTATATCAGTTCTAGCTATAAAGTTTCTGATGAGCTATATTAAGCGAAATGACTTTAAAGCATTTGGATGGTATCGAATTGTGCTGGGTATATTGGTACTGGGATACTTTTTAATCAGTAAATAGAAACATTATCTATTAAAAATCTATGTATTTATATATCTCAACCGGAATTCCATGGAGTTCCGGTTGTTCTTATATGTAAAATTTGATATAATTCTTCAAGAAATATAATTTATTGGTAACATGACATGTGATACGAAAGAAAGTCGGTCTTTAGTGAAAGAGGTAAGCCATGGATAAGAAAAAACTTATATTTTACGGTATTTCCATAGTTATTGCTGCTGTTCTCTTTTTTTTTGTATTAAATTTCGCAATAAATATACTTAAAAACAGACCTAATAATCAGGGTGAGACTGAAACTAACTTTATAACTGATAATCAAAAGATAGCCGCAGGTAAAGGCGACAGTGATGACAGGAGCGATGAAGAACTATCTAAGTCAGAGAGTGAAGATGATATAGATATTAGTCTGGATGATTCTATCGATTTATCGCAGGACGATATATTACTTGATACTGGAGAGAGTGATATACCGGTTGATACTGGAGAGAGTGATATACCATTCGATAATGGAGAGAACGATATACTATCTGATAATGGAGACGGAGATAAGGAGCCAAATAATAAGGATATAGATAAGGAAGTTCCAATCCATGAACCTGTAGTTGATATAGAGGATCCCCAAGAGGAAGGCTCTAGTGGAATTAGTATGGATGTAAGAGAAGTAGAAAAATCCAAGGATGAGACAGATGATATCACCTATGGAATTGATGTGGCAAAATGGCAAGGGGTAATAGACTGGGCTAAGCTAAAGGAAGCGGGGATAGAATTTGCCATGGTACGGATAGGCTATAGAACCCAGATCAGTGGTGAAATAACAGAGGATCCCTATGCAAAATATAATTTACAACAGGCGGGAAAGCATGATATTAAGCTTGGAGTATATTTCTTTTCCACAGCTATAAATAAAAAGGAAGCAGAAGAAGAAGCAAAATGGGTAATTGATTTTATCGCACCATATAAGATTACCTATCCCGTGGCATATAACTGCGAGGGCTTTACTGATACAAATAACAGACAGTATACACTTACAAAGGAAGAAAGAACAAATCTAGCCATAGTATTTCTTGATTATGTTAAGGATAGAGACTATACGCCTATGTTCTATGCTTCTAAGAATGAACTTGAGAATAGTAGGGATTGGGACAGGAACTTATTAGCTTCAAAATATAAGATTTGGGTTGCTCAGTATCCTGATACCTTAGCACTTAATTCTAAATCTTCATATTCAGGTACACATGAGATGTGGCAATATACCAATAATGGAAAAGTACCCGGAATCAAGGGTTCAGTTGATCTTAATATTGCTTATTTTGGATACGAAAATATAGCAGATTCAAAGGATGATACCCCCGTAGAAGAGGTTAGTGCTGATCCCTTAGCACTTATAAGATTTAAAGAGGTTAATGAGTCTGTGACAGCTAAGGAAGTAACAAATCTTCGCGATATTCCCGGTACTGATACTGCTAGCAAGGTGATTGAAGTCCTTCGTTACGGTGACCTGGCATCACGAACTGGAATTGGTGATAATGGTTGGTCAAGAGTAGAATATAAGGGGAAGACTTTATATGCGGTAACCGATTATCTTACAACCAATCTAAGCTATAGAGATGTACTTAAGCCCACATTAGAGAATCCTGAGGCAGGAGTTACCTTTACTGATGCCGATGAGAAGGTAACTGCCAAGATAATAACTAACCTAAGATCAATTCCTTCTACTGACAGTGACGATACTATTGTAGTAGCACTGGAAAATGGTCAGATTGCCAGAAGGACAGGAATAGGCAGTAATGGCTGGTCAAGAGTAGAATATGAGGGTCAGATTCTATATGCAGTAACAAACTATCTTGAGCTAGTGGAGGAAGAATAGAAATCTTGAGAAAAGTAAATATCTTATCCTAGTTTTGACGGCTGCTTCAAAATATATAAGGGGCAGAAAGGTATAGCCCTACCTTTCTACCCCTAGTACAATTTTGCAACAGCCTTCTTATATTTTACTTAGTATAATTATCAAAATATCCCTGCACCCACACTATGGGTGTTCCCTTATCACCGCTTCCGGAGGTAAGGTCACATAAGGAGCCGATTAAATCGGTTAAACGTCTGGGTGTAGTGCCTTGAGAGGCCATATCTCCAACGAGATTATTGCCCTTATGTCGTATATATTCTGAGATGGCTTCCTTTAATTGCTCACCCTGAAGATGGGCAAAATCATTATCTGCTAGATATTTTAATTTAACCTCATTAGGCTGGCCTTCTAAGCCACTGGTATAAGCAGGAGATACGACAGGGTCTGCAAGCTCCCATATCTTACCGATTGGATCCTTAAAGGCTCCATCACCATATACCATTGCCTCTACATCTTTTCCTGTTAGCTCATAGAACCTTTGACTAATTCTGTCTACAACCTGTTGACAATCACGGGGAAAGAGCTTAACTGTGTCCTCAGTGGCTTTATTACAGCCTAAGAGTCCGTAGGTTTCATTATAACCGCTACTCTCTATAGGGGAGGTTAGAATCTCATCAAGGCTAAATATTGTTTTTGCACCTGCATTTTTAAGGAGTCTTTTTGTTCGCTCTCTGGAATGAATATCGCAGCAGAGTACATGTTTTGTATGCTTCAAGATGGCACGGCAATCATTTGCAAGGAGAATTTCTGCCTCACAGCCTTCATTAAGAATAATATTTTTATAGTATTCTATATAATCCACACCTGTAAATGGATGCTTATAGCTTCCAAACAGCTGGCGATATATGTCTTCGGATAATACATCAGTCCATGGGTTAATTCCCTTTTCATCAAGAGTGTCTAAATCCACAAGATGATTTCCAACCTCATCGGAGGGGTAACTGAGTAATAAGGTGATTTTCTTTGCACCTCTAGCAATTCCCTTAAGGCAGGTAGCAAATCTGTTCCTGCTAAGGATAGGGAATATAATACCAATTTCCTTATTACCAAATTTATTGTTAATATCTGATGCAATATGGTTTACTGTTGCATAGTTTCCCTGTGCACGAGCAACTACAGCCTCGGTTACAGCCACTATATCCTTATCGCCTATTTGAATATTTTCATTCTTTGCAGCTTCAAGGACACTGCTGACAACGATCTCAACAATATCATCACCCTTACGTATTATTGGTGCTCGAACTCCTCTTGATACAGTTCCGATATATCTTTCCATTCAACACACTCCCTTATACATTCATTATGCCCTTTTATATTATATAATAATAAAGTTGGACTGAATTACGATATTATTATAACATTATTTGTAACTACAGTAAAACTAATAGTTATTATGTTTGCCATAAGCAAGGCTTATGTCTGGTACCTGGTACCGTACCAGGTACCAGAAACAAAAATACAGCCTATGATACCACTTATCATAGGCTGTTAATCTTATATCGAATCAAGATTAAGATTTATTTGTAAGGGAAGATCGTCTGAATGGTTCCATCCTCATTAAACTTAATCTCTGTAAACTTGATGGAACGTCTATGATCTATTCCTCCTGATAACGACGAATCATGATAGAAGAGGTACCATTTTCCCTTAAATTCAACCACAGAATGATGGGTTGTCCAGCCTACAACAGGCTCAAGAATTCTACCCCTATATGTATAAGGTCCCATAGGGCTGTCACTGGTTGCATAAGCGATATAGTGACTTGAACCGGTTGAATAGGTAAAATAATATGTTCCGTTATACTTAAATACCCATGGTGCCTCAAAGAATCGTCTTGCTTCATCACCTGCTAAGAGCGGCTTACCATTCTCGTCAAGAATCTTAGATTCCTTAAGAGGTTCTGCCAAGCTTAGCATATCTTCATTCATTTTGGCTACATATACACTAATAGCCTCTTTTGAAGGATCTTGGAGTCCTGTAGTAGCTACAAATTCTCCTGTTTGCCATTTTTCTAATTGCCCACCCCAAATACCACCGATATACATATATGCCGAGCCGTCATCATCTACGAATACCGCAGGATCTATGCTGAAGGTTCCGGGTATGTAATTAGGTTCGGGAGTAAAAGGACCTGCTGGACTTTTACTGGTAGCAACACCTATACGGAAAATTCCGTCCTTATCTTTAGCGGGAAAATAAAAATAATAGGTGCCATTCTTATAAGCGGCATCGGGAGCCCACATCTTTTCGCTAGCCCAAGGCACATCATCCACATGAAGTACTTGACCATGGTCTACAACTGGAGCATCAATATCATCCATAGAAAATACGTGATAATCCTCCATTGTATATTGATTTCCTTCGTCGTCAGACACTCCATCGTGCTCTAAATCGTGAGAGGGATAAATATATATCTTATCTTCAAACACGTGAGCAGATGGATCAGCAGTATAAATATGTGTTACTAATGGTTCGTTCTGTTTAGCGCGTTTACTCATCTGATTTCTCCTTAATGTAGTAATTATTCATCATATCTCTAATTATACCAAGGATTCACAAACAATCAAGGAAAAAAGCTAAATAAATATTCACATAAAATTAGGCATTTTACATAAGAGTAATTGCTATTACTTCAATACTCTTGATGATGAAAATTTACTACATATAAGAGATAATGGTATAAATAAGATTATAATTACAAATATTGTTGACTTATAAGAAAAATTAGGATAATATTACTTATAGAATTAACATAATTATGAAATAAAACGAAATATATGGAATGAAAGAAAATAAGAAATACTTGCAACTTAAACAAATGGGGCATTTCATGCAATCAGTTTAAAAAGCAATCATAATGGTTTTAAACAGTAAAGTGAGTATCTATTTGATAAGTTGGGATGGTGAAAATGGGATTTTTCAATAAAGGAATGTATTATAATCAAATGTTTTTCAGCGCACGACAATATATTAAATTGGGACAAAAAGAGGAAGCAAACAAGTTGATTAATAAGGTCCTTTCGGAATTGACGGGGGTTATTATTCTTGCGTACCATGAAATTGGTTATTATGATAACCAATATAGTATAACACCTGAAGCTTTTCAGAAGCAATTGCAATTGATTAAGGATCTTGGAATTGAAGTAATTACATATGAAAAAATCAGAACAAATGATGTGGATTACGGAAAAATGAATGCGATAATTTCCTTTGATGATGGTAGGATGGGTGTTAAAAAATATGCTGACGATATACTTAGGCAATATGGATATCCATACATGTTATTTTTAACTCCTGGATATCAAAATGAGCCAGATAATATTTTAGAAAAGGAATGCTTTTCTGAATTCATGACTTGGAGTGATATAGAATATCTATTATCCAAAGAGAGAGCTTCCTTAGGCGCTCATACCTATTCTCATAAAAATTTATTTATGCTTGAGAAAGAAAAAATTATTGATGAATTAGAGAAATGTAATAGAGAGATAGAAGCACATTTTTCTATTGTTGTGAAGGATTTTGCATATCCTTATGGAAAATATGGTGATATTGCTGAAAAAGAAGTTCGAGAAATTTATAAGACTGCTTCCACTACGAATGTTGGAATTAATAATAGTGATACATCTGTGTTAAAACTACGAAGAACCGTTGTACTCAAAATGTTTAATGAAAAGAATTTTAAAAAAATTATTTATCCGGAAGAAGTAAGAGAGAAATTTGAATATCTCAGAAAGCAATACATATAAAATTAATAAGGGTATAGGTGAATTATGGCTAAAGTAATGATTTATGATACTGGAAAAGAAGATAGTGTTTTTATTGAATTAAAAAAGATTGTGTTTGATATACTTATTCATTCAAATATTAGGATTGAAGGCAAAACGGTGCTTGTAAAACCGAATATGCTAGGAGCTTTTGATAAAGAGAGGGGAGCTACGACCGAACCAATCTTAATTAAGGCTATTGTAGAGGTGTTAGAAGAAAGTAATGCAAAAAAAATATATGTAGGTGATAGCCCTGGAGGAGCTGGAAATGGTACTGAAGGAACGGCGAAGACATGCGGTATCTATGAAGCATCAAAAGGACATTTTTATAATTTTGGTAAAGATGTAGTTTTAGTTCCTATTAAATCTAGGTTTATTAAAAATATAAGCATTGCGAGTATTATTAATAATGTTGATGTGGTTATTAATGTGCCAAAATTAAAAACACATGGTTATATGGGATTCTCGGCTTGCATAAAGAATATGTTTGGAATCGTTGTAGGACCCGCTAAAGCAAAGATGCATTTTAGAGCATCATCAGTATCCCAGTTCGGAGAGCTTTTAATAGATATATACAGTATTCGAAAGCCTGATTTAAATATAATTGATGCTATAGTAGTGATGGAAGGCGATGGACCAACATCAGGGTCATTACGGAGTGAACATATGATTATAGCAGGTACAGACGGTGTTGCAGTTGATACAGTGGTAGCTAAAATAATGTCATTTGATTTTGAACAAATTAAATATCTGACGGTTGCGAGAAAAAGAAATATTGGAGAAACTTCATTAAATAATATTCAAATAGTAGGTCAGTTCAGAACTTTTGATCATCTTATAAAGCCAGTTACCTATCAGCCAATAGAGATGGAAGAGGATGGGAATAGTACAAAGCCAAGTTCTAGGGGGCTGAAAAGTGCCGGACTGGTAGCTTTGTATGAGATGGGAAGTATGGCACCTAAGCTAGTAAGACCAGAAAATTGTTTACGTTGTGGTATCTGCGCAAACAGTTGTCCTGCAAAAGCAATTACTATGGTAGATTTACCTATGATTGATTATAAAAAATGTATCTCTTGCTATTGTTGCTCTGAGCTTTGCCATTATAATTGCTATGACATTTTGAATAATAGTAATATGATGAATGATGTTTTTACAGAATTTATGAAGTAGCAGTCATGCAAGCAATTGTCAAGTATTTAGGCAGATTGGAGTTGAAATGGATTCTACTAAGGAATTAGCAATTATTAAAAAAATAGAACAGAAATTTAAAGGAAACATTGAAGAATACACTAGTGTAGTAGTGATTGGTGGAGGTATGGGGGGGCTTTCGGCAGCAGCGCTCTTAAGCAAAGCAGGAATAAAAACCACATTAATTGAGAAAAACGAACATCTTGGCGGTTATTATAGCTTCTTTACAGAAGGTGATAGTTTCTTTGATTATGCTATTTCTTATGTTTTATCCTTCAATAGTGATGGAGAAGCAAGCAAATTATTACACAAACTTGGAATTGAGAACAAGATAAATACAGTAAAGCTAGATTCACTAGATAAGTTTTATCTGGAGGATGGTAGAGAGTTTTTGATGCCATCCGATATTAATCTCCTTATTGAAAAGTTAATATCGGAATTCCCAGCAGAAAAATTAAATATCGAAACATTTTTTCAATGGCTTTTGGAATATGATAATGGGCTGAAACAAAAAAGTAAAATGCCTTGTACATTCATAATTAAAAATTTTCTAAAAGATTATGAACCTTTTATTAGAAAACATTTTAAAGATCAGGGTTTAATCAACATTTTATCTATGAGAATCCAAGCTGACCCGTCCTCTTTATTTATCATGGGGGGCTTTCTGAACGAATGTATTCTTAGGGGTATGTATTATATATCTGGCGGGAGTTTTCGTTTACCTTTGATACTTGGAGAGTATATTGCTGATCAAGGCGGAATAATTGAACTAGAGAACTCAGTTATTGGTATCGCTTACAAGGAAGGATCTGATTATCCTTATACCGTCTTTCTATCATCAGGTGATGTAGTCAAAACAAAGTATATCGTAAGTAATATTTCGCCAATGAATTATATGCAACTATTTCATTCAGCGGAAGAAGTACTACTAGAAAAAATAAAAAAAGTAGAAAACCAGATAGTAAACAGAAAAATCGGACATTCCTCACTAAATGTTTATTTAGAAGTAGAAAACATCGATTTATCTTATCTTAAGTGTGGAAGAATTTATATTATACCCTCGAGTTTTGTAAAATTTGATGTGTTTGACTATTATAGAGCAATAGAGAGTGGACAATATTTTGATGAGTTTTTGCTAAAAGTTCATATTCCTACAAATTACGATCAAACGATTACGAAAGAAGGAAAGAATATCATTAGGGTAGAAACCGATGTGTGTAATGATTATTTTTTGAACTATCGGGAGGATGTTTTGAATGATGTTTATTGTAAAGAATATGAAGAATTAAAAGAAAAAATACTTAGTTATGTTCTTGATCAATTAAATAAAGTTTTGTTTATGGAGAGTAATCCTAAAATTACATATAGCAGAGTAATATCGCCACTGGACTTTGAGAAGATAACAAATAATACAAAGGGAAGTGGAACAGGATGGGCTCATTCAGTGGATAATTATTTTAAAAATATATTCCCAACAAAAATGAAGATACCAAATTCATATATTGTTGGACAATGGGGAGAAGTTGGATCAGGATTACGCCAATTAGTGATAACAGGTACTCGGGCAGCAGAGGATATTATAAAAATATGTAATTGAAGAAAAGTATTAATGAAGGGTGAGTTGCTGCATGAATATAATAAAGGACAGATATGAATGTATCGTTATCGGAGGAGGATTAGGCGGTCTTACAATGGCATCGATGCTTGCAATCTATGGCATTGAGGTCCTCTTAATCGAAAAGAATAATTACATAGGTGGTTATATAACTGATTATAAAGTGAAGGATTATGTGTTTTCACATTCTATCGATTGGTTCAGTGGATTACATGAGAAAGGGAAAGTGAAGATATGGTTAGAAAAGATAGGTGCTTATGACAAAATTCCTTTTCGACAGCTTGATATTTTTAAACGGGTTATAGTGGATGATTTTAATATTGCCTTTTATAGTGATTATAAATCTTTTGAGGAGGAATTGATTCATAATTTTCCTAAGGAAGAAAAGAACATTATTAGGTTTATAGAATTAGTCAGAGCGTTTGGCGGAGCAGAATGGATTGAATATTTCCGACCTTTTAAAACTGCTACTTATATGAAAATGCTCGATTCAATGTTCACAGACCGAACATTAAAAAAAGTTTTGTCTGCAAATATCAATGAAGATATGTCAGCTTACTTATATATCCTATTTTTATATAGGTGCTTAAGTAAAGAAATATATCTACCAGCAAAGGATGAATTAAAAGGATTATTTGAAATAATTGGAGAATCCATAGAGGAACAAGGGGTTACGATTCTAAAAGAAACATCAGTTGAGAAAATAATTATGGATGGAAAAATAGTTACAGGTGTATTGCTAAATGACGGTAAAACAATCTTTACAAATGGAATTGTGTCAGATGTCGACTTGAGACTTCTTTATAACAAATTGCTCCCAGAGAACAGTGTTAATCATTACTTCTTAAACAAATTAAATCATAGGATTCCAAGTATTTCGTTATTTACAACATTTTTAGGAGTGAATAAAGTTTTTGATGGGATTTCTAAGTGTGGGGAACCAATTGTATATATGAAGAATATTGAAACGGAAGGTAATGCAAGTAATAAAATAACTAATTTGGATATAAAGATAAATATTAAGTCGATATATCAACCTTTTTTATGTAAAGAAGGGAAGTCAGCGATTGATATACGAACCTTTGCCCCAAAAGGACATTTTGATCAAGAAAACATAGGTGCAGCGTATCGTAAGGATCAAAAATATATTATAGATAAGCAGTTCTATGAGCAACAGTTAATTGAAACTAGTCAAGACATATTGGGTAATTACAGAGATGACATCGAATGCATAAGGACAGCGACACCTTATACATTACATCGATATACAAATGGTGAGAATGGTTCTCCCATGGGATGGTCTGTTGAGCCTAGCGATTATCTTAACGGATTTCGAATTATGTCGCCGATCAATAACCTGTTTCACGTAGGTTGCTGGGCAAGCTTCCCTGGAATAGAGGGTGTTGTTAATTACTGCTTTTCTTTATTACCACGTATTGTAAGGTATTATGGAAAAGTTTAATTAAAATAAAAATACAAGGGAGAACATAACAATGAAAACGAATGAAACGTTAGAGTACCGAATCAAAAAATGCATTATTGATAGACTAAGTCTGAGGGTCGATCCAAGTGATATAGATAATGCAGCACCAATTTTTAATATGAATAATATTGAAAACTTAACGGAAGAAGAAATGGAAGAGGCCGGAATTTCTCCTGAGATGATAGTGATGGCAAAAGATATGCAAGATCAGGATATGATTGGGCTAGAACTTGATTCTATTGATAGCTTAGAGATAGTAGTTGCTCTTTCTAATGAATTTAGCGTTGAAATAGGAGATGATGATATGATGATTTTCCAATCAATTAATACAATCGCAGATTTCATAAGAGAGAAAACAGGTATAGAAGATTAGTTAATTCTTGAAGTTCAGTCAGAGATACTATCCTATCACTGAATGAACCTTAAATATTACTACGAGTGATAATTATAGAAAGGAGAGCATGAGATAAGGTTGGATTTATATCATGCAAGGCTTTTATGAGAAGAGTTGTTGTGACTGGAATGGGATGTATCAACTCTATAGCTAAGGATATAGAAGAATTCACTAATGCATTAAGACAAGGAGTATCTGGGATAAAACCTATTACAATATTTGATACAGAAAATTATCGTACAAATTTAGCGGGACAAGTATCTGAAGAAGTTTATAAGGAGTTATTTTGCAAAGCAGACAATCTAAGGATAATAAATTTTTGCTTCTTTGCTTGTAAAGAGGCAATTGAAATGAGCAGAATTAATGACACGGTAGAGAAAGAGAAATTTGGTGTTTCTATTGCTACATCATTAGGCTGTATAGATGCAATCGATGATTTTCACGTAAAGAAAAACAAGGGCTTGGAGGCGGATTATAGCTGCTACTTAAATACGTGTAGTACATTAAGCCAAAAAATAGCCGAAGAATATAAGCTTAGCGGATTAATATCTACTGTATCAACTGCATGTGCTGCAGGCACAAACTCGATTGGTATTGCTTTCGATGCAATTCGTTATGGAAGAGCTGATGCAATGATCTGTGGCGGGGTAGATCCAGTTTCAAGAATATCGATAAATGGGTTTAATACATTAAAATCTCTATCTGCATCTGGAATTGTTAAATCTTTCTCAAAAGATCGTGATGGATTAATTATAGGAGAAGGAGCAGGCATTGTTGTGCTGGAAGAATATGAGCATGCCATAAATCGGGGGGCGACCATTTTGTGTGAAGTAATAGGCTATGGTCTCTCTAATGACGCATATCATATGACCACTCCAGATCCAAAGGGTGGTGGAGCTTGCCGAGCTGTTTTAAATTGCTTGAAGGATGCTGGTTTGGAATTAAGCGATGTGGATTATATTAATGCTCATGGAACTGGAACCAACTATAATGATTTGATGGAGTTAAAGGCAATTCAAAAGATATTTGGAGATTATGCAAAAGAGATACCAATTACATCGATAAAGGGTATGGTAGGCCATATGCTAGGGGCAGCAGGCAGTATTGAATTAATTTCGTCAATTATTACAATAATAGAAGGATTTATTCCACCTACAATTAATTTTCTTGAGCCTATTGAAGGTTTTGAAGATTATCAATTTTCGCCAAATAAATGTGCCAACAATCAGACAAAGTGTGTAATATCGAACTCCTTTGCATTTGCAGGAAATACAGCATCAATAGCTATTAGAAAGGTGTAATGGTGAAACATGGAAACAAAAGAGTTTGATGAGATTAGGGATAGAAATTATGATGCCATTATTATTGGAGCAGGGATTGGAGGCTTAACGGCTGGTTGCTTTTTAGCTCAAAAGGGAAAAAAAGTATTAATTGTTGAGCAAATGAAATATCCAGGTGGATGCATATGCTCGTTTCGACATAAGGGATATTATTTTGATGCAGGACCGACAAGTGTAAGCTTTCTAAAAATTCTATCTAAAATATATGGAGATTTAGATATATGGAAGGATATTGATTTAGTAAAGGTTCATCATCAACTGATTGCACCTGGATTGAATATTGATATTAAGGATAAAAAAGCACTAATTGATGGGTTAGCTAATAAGTATCCGGAAAGTAGAAATGACCTAGAAAGACTTTTTAAACACATGGAAAAGATAGTAAACAATATTTCTCCTATTTATGATCATCATCCTTCCTATAAGGAAGGGGCTGCTAGAAGACTTGCTCAGATTACAATGCCAATTACTATGTTCAAAACTGTATATACAGCTTCAAAGTACACAAAGATATCAAAAAAACAAACCATAGAAAAGTATCTAAAGAAAGAAAATCAAGTAAAAGACATATTTATGGCAACAGGTTACGAAAATATCGCAACCGTTGATATGTCTTTTATGTGGGAAACTTTTTCAGGAGACTTATATTACCCCAAGGGTGGAATGACATCATTAATAAAGCCATTGTCAAACTATATAGAAAATCACGGTGGAGATATATTATATCAGCACAAAGTTGAGAGTATCTTGGTTGATGAAAAAGCTGTGGTTGGTATTAAGTTAAGCGGTAATCGTGTTATAAAAGCTGCATTTTATATATCAAACGCAGATTATAAAAAAACATTTTTGCAGTTAATTGGGAAGAACAAGTTGTCGGATAAACTGGTCAATAAATTAAATAATGCGGGAGTAACAGAGCCGATATTAAATTTATTTTTAGGTCTAAGGGTGTCAATAAGTGATTTGCCTATTATTAAAAGACCAAATAGTATGTTGTTTTTAGATGATGGCGTACCACATTATATGTTAGATCAAAATGATCCTGACTTTTATAAGAAAGTACATCTATCTGCATATATTCCAAATTTCAATGACTCTAGTCTAAATGAGCCGGGTAAAACAAGCATGGTATTAGCATCTGTGGGAAATTATCATTTTAGAGAGAAATGGAAGACCAAAGATGGCGAACGCGGCGAAGAGTATAGAAAGCTGAAGCAAGAAATATCAGACATATTAATAGATAGACTGGAGAAAATCATACCAAATATTAGGGAATATATTGAGTATAGTTCTTTGGCTACTCCAATTACATATGAACGGTATACAGGAACTTGGGAAGGTGCATCTTGTGGATGGGCTGGCGAAAAAAGCAAAGCATTTTTTAAAAATGATATAGAAGCGGCTATGGGTAATTTCACTCCATTTTCCAATCTTTTTATGGCAGGCCAATGGACTTATTTTAATGGAGGCATCCCCAGTGCATTACAAAGTGGTAGAACGGTCGGAGTTGATGTGTCAAGAATGATTGATAAAAAAGAAAAGAAGCACAATCAAACAATACAGAAAATGATAAGAAAAGCTGAAAATTAATTCAGGAAATTATTTGAAAGAACTTGGATGCAATCCAAATAGGTGTTTCAAAAGGGAGTGATGTTATGAATTGTATTAACATGGATCCGGTTTTATATGAAATTAATACGGACAAGATACTTGATATGTTACCACATCGGTATCCATTTTTGCTTATAGATAAGGTATATATTACTGAGGTAGGCAAAAGTGGATATGGCATAAAGAATGTAACTGTGAATGAATCATATTTTCAAGGCCATTTTATTGGTCATCCGATTGTTCCTGGGGCGTTAATTATTGAATCATTAGCACAGACCATGGCTATTGTATACAATAGCAGTTACTTCGATGAGGGTAAAATAAAACAATCTGATTTGAAAAGTAATGTAGGGTATTTGGCTGCTGTAAATGTAAAATTCCTTAAAGTCGTTGTACCAGGCGATACAATGCAACTACATGTAGAGTTAATTAACAAATTTAGTAATATATCAAGTTTTAATGCAAGAGTAGTTGTAAATAATTGTATAATCGCAAAAGGCAGCATTACAGTGACAGAAAATAAATAATATGGGGAGATGAATTAGTGGAAATTAATCAACTAGTAATTAATGTCCGTTTTTCTGAAGTTGATAGCATGCAAATTGCACATAATGCAGCGTTTTATATATGGTTTGAGGACGGAAGATTTGATTTTTCCTTTCAAGTTTTAAAGCTAAGCGAAAAATCTTTGAATACGGACATATTACTTCCAGTAGTGAAGTCAAGTTGCAAATATCTGAAACATATTCGATTTGGAGAAAAACTTCTTTTGAATACTTATCTTTATGTCGGAGAGACTGCAAAAATCATTTTTTTCTATGAATTGTATAATACAAATAAGGAACTATGTGCTATAGGAAAAACAGAACATGTTTTTTTAAAAGCAAGTGGAGGTATTATGCTAAGGATTCCTCCTGAAGTAAAGGAACTTTTTGATGTGGCGTATAAGAAGAATCCAAAATGTTTCTTTTTAGAAGCTAATAAGATTGATTTTGAAAAAAGAATGGGCTGCTAATATTAGGAGGTATTTCAATGAAAATGTTATTAATAAAACCAAGGTATCCAGTAGGCCATCAAAGTGGAAGATTGGGGGACAAGATATCGAAGTGGTCATATTTCACTTCATTAGTAGTATTATCATCGCTTTTTCCTGATACATGGGAGGTGGAATATTTTGATGAGGATTATGAAAGTATTCAATATTTAGATGATGTAGACTATGTTTTTATAACCTCTTTGACATATTCAGCGCCAAGAGCCTATGAAATAGCTGATACATTTAGAAAAATGCACATTCCAGTATTAATGGGAGGTATCCATGCAAGTCAAATGATTGATGAAGCACTTTTGCATGTGGATTGTGTACTTGTTGGTGAAGCAGAAGGTATTTTTGAAGAACTATACAAGGATCTGAATTCGGGTAATCTTAAGAAAGTATATCGTCAAACAAAAATTGTTTCTTCTGCGGACATATGTGGGTTAGATCGAAGACTGTTGGTTAAGAAACCATATTTTAGAGATAAAAATGTATCACAATTAGTGAGAGGCTGTCCGTGTAATTGCTCTTTTTGCAGTGTGACAAAATTCTTTGGTAATAAATATCGCTTTCGCGACCTAGACGTTGTCATTGATGAGATAAAATTTCAATTGAAAATCAGTCACAATAAAATGGTTTCATTTTTGGATGATAATATTTTCTCGCATAAAGTTTTGTCAAAGGAATTTCTGAGAAAACTTATTCCATTAAGGATTCATTGGTGGTCGCAAGGGCCGATAAATGTTGCGGATGATGATGAAATGTTGCAACTAATGAAAGATTCGGGATGTGTATGTTTGTTTGTTGGTATTGAAGATATAACAAGCAAGGGATTAGATGGCATAAATAAAAGAATTAATAAGGCTGATAAGTATGAAGAACAAATTGAAAAAATACATAAATATGGAATTATGGTAATGGCAGGTTTTATATTCGGGTTAGACACTCAAGATGCTACTGTGTTCCAAGACGTAATTGATTTTATTCAGGATATGAAGATAGAATTACCTTTTTTCTCAATATTGACACCCTATCCTGGTACCGAAACATATAGACAATTAGAAGAAGAAAACAGAATAACATCAAAAGATTGGTCACTATATGACCACAGTCATGTTGTCATAAAACCAAAGAATATGACAGCAGAAGAATTACAGCAAGGATTTGAGTATGCGATAGATGAATCTTATTCGTCAGCGAAACTAGATGAGAGATTGTCAAAATTACCTTTTAAACTTAGGATGATGATGACTCCTTTTCTATCTTAATCAATAAGTGTTTTTCTATATAGCAGGGAGGTAAAATGGGAGTTATTCAAAATTATCCACATAATTTAGGAATGAATTGTCTGTCAACAGCATTAAAAGACATTATGGAATATAATGGATATAAATATTCTGAAGATTTCTGCATGGGACTTAGTGGAGCATTTTCATTTTGGTATACAAAAAGTAACAAGTTTATTCAAATTACAGGATTGGGAAATAATATCTTTGAAGAATTACCTGCAATCACAAAAGTGCAGCATCAATATTTGAGATTCGAAGATAATAAAAAAGCATGGAAAGCAGCTTGTGAATACATAGATCACGAGATACCGGTTATATTTGATGTAGAATTAGCAGCATATGTAAGTAAGATAGATGCAATGTGTGATAACAGTAAAGTTGAAAAGAAGATGCTTAGTGTGTTTGACTCAATCGAATTTAGGGTGGGAGGACACGTGACAACCTTCTTAGGTTATGACAAGTATGATGCTTATTTAGCCGAAAACATGTTTTATAAACCGGTGAAAGTACCAATAGACGTAATAATGAATGCAAGAAATCCAGGGGATATAGAATTTGTACCACCTTATAATGGGATGCATGTTTTTTATTTCCCGGAGAAGCTTCCGAAAATGGAATATATGATAAGGACTGCAATCATACGAACGATAAACAATATGGAATTACCTTACACGAAGCCTAAATATTGTTATGATGGCCTTTCCTATGAAGCTTCTGGGTTAAAAGGAATGCAGATGTTTTTTGAAGATATAATACAAATCGTGAAAGCGAAAACACCGGAAGGGTACAGGCAAATGAATGCGCTTGCACAAATATCTAATCGATGGGGTGGAAATGAAGTTAATCGGGCAGCATACAGTCGGTTTCTCAAAACAGCAGCTAAGCTTCTTAACAATGAAAAACTAGATGAAGTTGCGATTACTTATGTTGAAACCTCAAAGGAATGGAAATTATTTTTACAAAAAATAAATGCCTACATAAATAAAACAACTGAAGTTGATGAAACATTTTTCATAGAATCAATGGAAACGATATTAAGGATTGAAAGAAAAGCGCTAGAAGAACTACATAGTATTGTAGAATATTAAATAAGAAGAGGCAAGGCTTAAAGGAGGTCACTTGATTGAATAAAAGAATCGTTATAACAGGAATTGGAATAGTATCACCCAATTATATTGGCTCAGATATTAAGGAATTCTTGTTTGCAATCATGAATAATAACCCAGAAGAGTTGAGGTCTAGCATTAAAAAATTAGATGAATTATTAGAAAAACATGTACCCTATTCTCAAATAAGAAGAATGGGTAGATTTTCTGAAATTGCTTTATATTCTAATATTTTAGCAAACATGGATGCTGCAATTGATATAACAAGTAATAATGAGCGTATTGGTTCTATTATGAATACACTATACGGACCTTTGCAAACTACGGAGAAATTATTGAACGATTTGATTACAGGTGGACCACAAAATGTTAGTCCTTCGGATTTCGCAAATACGGTAATGAATAGTGCAACTGGACAAGTTTCTATGGCGATGGGATTAAAGGGAGTAAGTACTACATTAATAGGAAGTTCGGCAATTACGTACGCATACGATTTGATTAAATATAATAAAGCAGATGCCATTTTTGTTAGTGGTGTAGATGAATTCAACTTAAATGTTCAGAAGGCAAATAACAATATCTCCATCTTGGAAAGTGGAATTTGTTTATTATTAGAAGAATATCAGCATGCAAAAAATCGAAATGCTAAAATTTACTCTGAAATTATAAGTTGTGGTGTGGGATTTGAAGATGAAACTGGTGTGAAGAAAGTACTAAATGAGGTGCTTGAGAATGTTGATTATAAGAATAAAACTATATATGGAGTTTTATCCAGCACTGACAGAAAAAGAAAGAACGAGATAATGAAGGAAACATCTGAGATAATTAAGGATTTTAAAGCTGTTTTTGAATGCGAAGAGGTATTTGGAGAACCACTAGGTGCAGCCGAGCTATTAACGGCAGTGCTTGCTACTTCATTTGAGGCAAGCGGTACTATGATCAACAATTTCTCTTCGGAATATGCAAAAAGAGAACTGTTAGAGATGTCAAAAGGAAATATTTTAGTCACTCAGTGTATTCAAAGAGGGGGATGCTCCTCCATAGTAGTACAAGGAGGGGCACCGAATGTATGATTTTAAAGATAAAGTTGTGGTTGTAACGGGAGGTTCTAATGGTATAGGAGAGACTACCGTAAGAGAATTTGCAAAAGCAAATGCAACAGTTATTTTGAATTATTACAGTGATTCCACAAAAGCCAAGCAAATTGTGGATGATATGAAAAAGGATGGAAAGATAGTTGTATTAAAACAAGGTTCTGTTGATGATGAAAGTTTTATAAAAGAGATGTTTTTAGAAGTTAGTAAGGAATTTGGAAAAATAGATATTTTAATTAATAATGCAGGAATAACAAAAGATGAGTTCTTGATGATTTCTAAAGTTGAAGATATTAATAAGGTTATTGATACAAACCTAAAAGGTGTTATATTATGCTCTAAATACGTCACCCCATACATGATAAGCAATCGAAGGGGAAAGATTATCAATATGTCTTCAGTGGCAGCCTTTAGTGGAAATGCGGCACAAACAATATATTCGGCAACTAAGGCAGGGATTATAGGATTTACTAAGTCATTAGCTAAGGAGCTAGCAAGATATAATATTCATGTGAATACCATTGCACCAGGATTTATAACAACTAATATGACGAGTAAGTTACCGAAAAAAATGTTGGAAAAGTATATAGAGAGCATACCTTTACATAAATTTGGGGAGCCGCGTGATATCTCACAGCTGATTCAATTTCTATGTTCCGAGGAATGCAACTATATCATTGGTCAAGTATTAACAATTGATGGAGGTCTTACCTGTTAACGAAATTATCATTGATTAGGAGTTGTTATGGATCTAAGTATAATTATTTCAGCATTCAATAATTCGTATAAGCTTAAATTGGTACTAAAATTTCTGAATTTACAAGAAAATATTGCATCAAAAAAAATTCAAGTTATTATAGTGGATGATTGTTCCTTGGATGATACATATGAGATTGCTATGAATTATAAAAACAATATACCACCATTTGATGTAAAAGTAATAAGAAATCCTAAAAATAAAGGACTTGCAGCAAGTAGGAATATTGGGGCAAATGCAAGTGATGCAGATCTAATAATGTTTCTAGACAATGACATAATTATGTCAAAGGAAACACTATTTCAGCATTTTACATTGCATGAAAATGACTTTACTAAAAAGAAAATAGTAATGAGCAATATTTCAGACGTAGCGATAGATAGTTTCGATTATATTATTGAAATGCTTGGTAAGAAAGAAATATTAGAGGCAGATTTTTTACATAACTATATTAGCAAATCCATGGATCCTTATTTTAGCTTAAGAAATAATATACTTAATTCTAAAGAAGTGTTGGGAAACACAATGTGGGTCTTTGGAGCATGTTTTTGCATTAGTATGGAGAAAAAAACATGGCAAGATGTAGGAAGATTTGATGAGGAATTTTTCGGCTGGGGACCTGAAGATATCGAATTTAACTACAGAGCATATAAGAAGGGGTATCAACTGGTCTATAGCATGGAATCGCAATGCTATCATTTAGACAACAACAAGAAAGACTTAAGTAAACTTGTTCGTGATGTTACTCGTAACTTAAAATATTTTTATGAGAAACATCAAGAAAAGGATATACAAAATTATTTAAGGTTTTATAAAGGAAGCATAACCTATGAAGAACTAGATTCATTACTGAACGGTGAAATTTTTGATAAAAGTAAATATACAGAATTAAACCGTATTGGAATTCTTAAATTTCTAAACTCTAAAACATAATGATAAGAGGAGAACTATGTACAATAAGAAAAGCGCAGCATATTCTCAGGCAATAATTGGATCTATTTTATTAAGTTATTATAATAGAAATATGTCTCCCGAGCTCTTATTCGGTATTGGAGAAGGATACGCTTACTATTTTGATGGAGAATATTTTCAAAACTTTGATAGTAATGTTGTCACTAATATGTGCTACAACCTTTCCTTTTTTGAAAATCATTTTATATCATTGGAAGGCAAAGAGTTTATTAAGGAAGTAGAAGATATACTGCATGTAAAAAAATATCCAATCGGTATTATATTTTGTAAATATAATATGGACGAGCATAATTTTAATTATAAAGAGCAAAAGAGCTTATTGCTAAAAAAAACAGGTCAAAATAAGAGGTATGTCATATGGAAGGGAGAAGAAAAAGAGGATAATTTTGACAATAAAGCATTAATGGATTATATTGGATATCAGAGTGTTGAATGGAGTGTTCTTATTCCGCCAAAACGAATTCTTAATGTTGATATTGTAATACGTAAAGCTATCAGTGGGACGATTAATAGAATGAATCATATTGAGTATAGATATTTAGATAGCTTTATTGAGAAAATAAAAGAAAATGCAGATAACAATAATATAGTTTATAGTAAATTAATTGATGGTACGGTTATAAGATTGTTTGCAGGTTTTTTAAATATTGTTTCAAAACGGCTAAAAATTCCTGAGTTTGATTATGTAGCAAAATTATATTATAAAGTGGCTTGTTTGTGGGATGATTTGGGACAGTATTTACGGCATGAGATAAGCTTAGAATACTCGCTACTTAACAGATTACAAAATATCGAGGCTGAGGCTTTAAATAGGCTAAATATAATTTATGATGATTTCTTAAAAAAGGATAATTTTGATGGGAGTCGAGATGATTAAGCAATATATAGAAACGTATAAAATGGGATCTCACTGTGCGAGCACTTCACTTATGAACATAGCAGCTTATCATGGATTAAATTATTCAGAGGATATTTGTTTTGGATTAGGAGCCGGATTAGGCTTTTCAATATATAAAATAGAAAAGATGTCTAAAATTTGTTTTAGTGGAAGAGCAAGAGAGATAGAACGAGCATTTTTTCGGTTCTTAGGAATAAATGTTAGGCATAAATATTGCATGTCAAACGAGGATGCTTGGATAGACTTAAATCGAATTATTAATGTTGAACATAGACCAGTCTTAATAAAACTAGATATGAGCACTTTAATGTACTTAAAAGAATACTTCAAATTGACGGAGAAATTGGATTTAAGTGAGCATATGGCAGTAATCATAGGTATTAAGGGAAATTCGGTTATAATATCGGAGTATTTTCAGAAGGAACCTTTTGTGATAACAAAAGAGGAACTGCTCCTAAGTATGAATCAAAAGTTTGAGAGCAAATCACTTTATAATCAATATTATGATATAGATTCCTTTGCACCTCCAAAAGAATTTCAAGCAAGCTTGATGCATGCTATCTACGTAAATTCACACCAAATGCTTTATGGTTTTGGAGCAAATTTAGGTATACCGGGATTAAGAAAGTTTGTAAATGATATACTTTTGTGGAATAAATGTATGAGTTTCAAAGAGGCAAGAGAAAATTTACATATCGCCTATGTTTCATTTGAAAAAATAGGAACAGGAGGTGGTAATTTTAGAAGAATGTATAGTCGCTTTCTCAAAAAATCAGCAGATATTTTGGATATTGATCAATTAAATGTAATAGCAGATCATTATTCCGAGCTCGCTATTCTTTGGAAAAAACTTGCAGTAGAATTAGATAGATATTCAGGCTTTGATGATTTTTCAGAGGTAGAGGAACATAAGTTACACGATATTTTAGTAAACATTTTAAATTTAGAATTAAATGCAGTAACTCTATTAAATGCCACTATTATTAATGAAATAAATAAGAGCAGGAGATAAATTATGGGACAAAACAATATTAATATGTTAGGTATAAACCTAACTTATAAATGTAATTTGAATTGCTTTATGTGTGGACAAAAACATATGGTAATGATTGATCCAAAGCAAGAAGTTGATTTTGATGCCTTGTGTAAGTTTATTCTTGAAGCTAAGAAATATAATTTGAAGTATGGTGTCTATTTATGGGGAGGTGAACCTACATTCTATTCCAAGTTTAATGAATTGCTGCAGTTTTTATCTGAGAATAAAATATATGTAACAATTAATACGAATGGTACCACGCTAGAAAAATATGCAGAGCAAATTGTAAAAACGGGAGTTCATCGAATCATCGTTTCCATTGACGGGATTGGCGAAACACATGATAAGATAAGAGGGGTAAAAGGGACTTATGATAAAGTAGTAAAAGGAATAGAAAGAATTAACGAATTAAAAAAAAGGGTTCCAATCATATCTACCAATACCGTAATCACTTCTGAAAATTATAATAATATATTTGAAATAATAGACGGAATAGACAAATTGAATGTGAATAAAATGGAATGTCAGCTTCCGATTTATTTTTCTGATGAATGTGGTTTGGAATATGAACAACGTATGCTAAACGAGTTTAATATGGAAGGCAAATATTGGAAAGGATTTTTAGGCGAGTATAGTAATATCAATGTAGCTCAATTATGTAAAGAATTAGAGAAAGTAAAAGAAAAGTTCGGAAGGAAATTTAGTTTGTCACCTGATTTGAATAAGGACCAAATTGCAAAATATTTTGAAAATCCTGAGACAATATATCCGGATAAAGTATGTAGTTTACCTTTTAACCAAATACATATTGAACCCAATGGAAATGCAGTCGTTTGCCCAGATTTTCCTGATTATGTTTTCGGAAATATTTATAAAGAAAGTTTAGAGCAAATATGGAATTCAGAACAAATCATTAAATTACGTAAAAGTATTCAAGAGAAACAATTATCTCTTTGTAGTAGGTGCTGTCAGTTTTATGAATTTTAATTTATGCTTGAAAAGAACAGTTGTAAACTGGCTATGATAGGGTTACATAAGTTACATAACCATCCGTAAGCAGAAAAGATATGTTCTACATCTTGATGAGTATGCCAGCTAAATAAGGCAGAGGGGGATATTATATGGAAAATTCAAGCGATGTACAAGAAAAATATGATGCAATTATCATTGGTGCAGGTATAGGAGGTTTGTTCTGTGCTAATTATTTGTCATTAAGAAATAAAAAAGTCCTAATCGTAGAGCAGCACAGAACGCCTGGGGGATATGTATGTGGATTTAAAAGGGGCAAATATTATTTTGATGGTGCTAATAATAGCCTATCTTCCCATGGAATAGTCTTTGGATTACTAAAGGAAATAGGTATAGATAAAAGAATAAAATTTCATCCATATGAAATGTGTCATGTTGTGAAAAGTGCTAACTTAGTGTTGAGATATGATAATATGGAATCTGTTTCTAAAACTATAATAGATACATTTAAAGATGAAAAAAACATTGAAGAGTTTGTTCATGTATTAAATGATTTTTATAATTTTTATCAAATCATTGAACGATACCCAATACCATTATTATATAGTGGAGCAAAGAAAACATTATGCATGTTACGATATGGTTTAGTTATGTTCAAAAAAGAAACAAGAAAATGTCTTAAGTCTGTCATAAAATATGGGGCATTATCTGGTGAGAAATTTGCTTCTACTTTTTTCGAAAAGGATAGTGAAGCATATAAATTCTTTCGTTCGTATGGTAATCCAAATCAAAGTGCTATTGTTTTAGGAGCCATGATTGAAGAATTTATTAAAGACAAATGGTATCCTGAGGGTGGAGAGCAACATTTTGCAGATGTTATAGCAGACAGTGCAATAGAGATTGGTACTAGAATAATGTACAATACACTTGCAGTTAAGGTCCTGACAGAAGGTAAAAAAGCAATTGGTGTTGAGACCATAAAAGGTAAATTTTATGCAGAAAATATAATATTTGATTCGGATTACAAAAAGATGTTTTTAGAGATTTTAGATAATAAAGAACTTTTAAGTAATAAATTTTTGCAAAGACTTCATAAGGCGCAACTATCAGATTCGCTGTTTACTGTTTTTTTGGGTATAAAGTATGACCAAAAGGAACTGCGAAAAAGAATAAAAGGATTAAGAATGAATTATTCCCGTGTCATTGTACCTAAAGATACAGATGAATTGGTCGATGATCCAGAGTTTTTTAAAGATATTACAATTTCTATTTTTTCACCTTCTGTAGTAGAAGACGGTATTACACCAGAGGGTTATTCCTCTGTAATTTTGCAATGTATGTGCTCTGGAAAGTGGATGAATAATTGGGGAAATGGTGATAAAATTATTTATAATAATCTAAAGGAAAAGGTAACAGATCAGATTATGGAATTATTTGATGAGGCATTACCTGAATTGGTAGATAAAGTTGAATATATGGAAAGTGCTACTCCGAAAACCTATGAAAGATATACACTTAATTCAGATGGAGCTTTTTCCGCATGGAGCTGGGTTCCTAAAAAATCATTCTTTAATAATATTAATGTCAATTCAAAAACGCCAATAAAAAATTTATACTGTTGTTCCGCATGGAGCTATAAAATCGGCGGAATGGTGAGTACAATGATTTCAGCAAGGGACATTGCGAAGAGGCATATAAAGTAACTTTTAGATAATGGGTATGCATGACTTGTTATATTGCTAAAGGAAAGGGCTGTGAAAATAATGAGATTAATATTACATATGGCTGTTGGAAATTTGCGAAACCATCGTTTGCGTAGTTTTATCAGTGGTTTTCTTATCTTTTTTAGCACAGTTGCAATCATAATTGCAACAACAATTTGTACTACAATAACTAATAATATGGAGGCGGCGGTAATTCACTCCTGTACCGGTGATTTGCAGATTCATAATTCTGAAATGGCAGATATCGATGTATATTCCTCTACAGTCGCTGAAACTCCTTTATTACTAGATTCAGGGAAAGTAAAGGATCAGGTTTCTACCCCTGGTATTGAAAATATAGCATCAAGGCTACGATTACAGGGTTTAGTTATGACAGAAGACCAATCAACTAGTGTCACTCTTACAGGAATTGAGAGTGAAATAGAGAAAAATATCTCGACCAAATTAATGATAATTGAAGGTACCTATATAACACAAGAAAATGGTATCATTGTGGGTAAAGATTTATATGATGATTTGGAGGCAGAAATAGGTCAAACGATGACATTTTATTCAACTAATTTGGAAGGTAATGTTACTGATATTCCTATGGTTATCGAGGGCGTATTTACTTCAGACGGGTTAAGCATCTTTATGGACACCTATCTATTTGCAGAACTGAATTATGTTCGAAAAGAAATTGGATTTTATAACGAAGAGGCTACAGAGGTGGTAATTGACCTTGATGGGTCTGTTTCTAGAGAGAAGGTAATAACCAATATCAGAAAAGGAATAATCGAGAAAGGACAATCCTTAAGGATAGATAAGTGGGAGGACATTGCACAAGCATATAGTAGTATTATATCAGCAAGTACATTAATCCCAGTTGCAATGATTGTGCTAGTATTTATTGTAGTAGGACTTGGTTTAGTAAATATGGTTATTATGGCTATTTTAGAAAGAATGAAAGAAGTGAAAGTATTAATAGCCTTAGGCACCCGTCACAAAAGCATTATTTTTATTAATTCTCTTGAGTATTTATTACTTGGAATAATAGCATCAGCGATTGGAGGGTTGGTCTGTGTACCAGCTATATTGATACTTGGCAACATTGGTATACCGGCTACGACAGGTATGATTGAATATGTATTTGGGGGAAGCAAATTGTATATGGGTTTTCAACCTCTTATCATCTTTAGAACAGTTGCTATTTTTACAATATTTCCTGCTCTTATTGCATCCATCATTTCTAGTAAATCTACTAAGAATATATCCTTAGTAAATATAAGTTAATCATACTTGAAAACAAATCGAACTGTGGAGGGAAGTAACATGCAGAATATAAAAATGGCTATCAGAAATTTGTTTCGCCACAAATATAGAACATTTTTGACCGGGGCAACCATTATAATTATAACTTTTTTACTGGTGTTTGGGTTATCGGTTTCAGAAGGGATTTCGAACGGCTTAATAAGTAATATTATTTCTTTGAATACGGGTCATATAACGGTAAACAGTAGCAGCAATGCACAGAGTAATGATACGTCTATAGAACCTACTAATTGGGACAAACAACTACTCTCCAACTCAGATGCGATTCAAGATGAAATAGGGAAAATTAATGGTGTAGAGTATTCGACTAAGAGGGTAAAGTTTACAGGTATCTTAACAAGCAAAGACAAAACAAGCTCAGGTGTATTTGTGGGAATCGAGCCGGGCAAAGAAAAGGATTTGTTGTTGGATGGAATACCCTTAAAAGAAGGAACAATACTCCCAGAAGAAAGAAATAAAAACTATATCTATATCAGTACCACGACTGCAGAATTATATAACGTTAAAATAGGTGAGGAGTTGACTATTGTTGGCCAGACTACGGAGTATGAACAAAATAGTATGAAATTTGTGGTCTGCGGAATTTTTGAAAAAAGTGCATGGAAAGAATATTATTCCTACATATATTTATCAGATGCACAAGAACTAGCTAGTCTTGGAGAGAGGGTAACTCAAATTAAAGTTATGTTATCCAACAGACAGGAAGCAGTAAATATTGCTAACACGATAAACGAATCGTTGGGAGCTAGCTATGATATTGCGGCTAGGGATTGGCGTACTGCTGGAGAGCTTTTACTTGGAACAGTTATTATTATGGAATTTTCAGTTTTTGGATTGTGCATTATTTTGTTCTTTTTGATCACATCAATACTTGTGAATAATATATCTATGGCAGTATTTGAGAGAACAAATGAAATAGGAATGTTAATGGCTATGGGTATGCGTAGTAGAGGAGTGTTTTCATTATTTATGCTGGAAACTTTTTTCCTTAGTTCCATAGCTACCATGATTGGCGAGATATTAGGAATTGTAGCATCGATTGTGTTGAATAGAGTTGGAATACCGGCCTTTGTAGAAGTATTGAGACTTAGCTTTGGTGGTGATTACACATATCCAGAACTAAAGATGAGCTATATCATAGTTTCGTTTGTAGTAATCGTGTCGATGTCCTTAATAGTCACCATCATTCCTACAAAGAGTGCTGTTAAGTTAAATCCAGTAGAAGCTGTTAATCATGTGCAATGAATACAGACTAGGAGGATATAAAAATGAGTTATATAGAAATAAAAGATCTCACGAAAGACTATATCAGTGGAGATATAATAACAAAGGTGTTAAAGAAAATTAATTTGGAAATTAAGAAAGGTGACTTTATGGCACTCGCAGGAGCTTCGGGGTCGGGTAAAACAACCCTGCTAAATCTCATTGGAGGTCTTGATTCATGTACTTCAGGGCGAATTATTTTTGATGGTAGTGATTTGACAAAAATGTCAAAATCAGAGTTGTGTACATTTCGTCGTAACAATCTGGGTTTTGTATTTCAGTCCTATAATCTGATCCCTGTACTAACAGCTTATGAAAATGTAGAATATCCTTTAATATTAAAAAAAGTGTCTGCAATTGAGCGAAAAAGCATAGTAGAAAACATGTTGGAAAAAGTTGGGCTGGCGGATAAGATGAAATCTCCTCCAAGACAATTAAGTGGTGGTCAGCAACAAAGAGTTTCAATTGCTAGAGCATTAGTATCAAACCCTGCATTAGTATTAGCGGATGAGCCAACAGCAAACCTTGATTCTGTAGTTGGTGGAAGTATTATCGAACTTATTAAGAGCTTAAATATAGAAATGGGAGTTACTTTTCTTTTTTCTACTCATGACCAAAGAATTATGAAGTTTGCGGATCGGGTTATTAATCTTAACGATGGGAAAATCGTTTGAGATATTGAGGGGAATTTTCATGGCCGAAATTTATGTAATAAATGTTGAAGAAGATATAGATATTGATGTATTTACTGCATTTAGTCAGATTATATCAACTAAACGGAAGAGACGAGCTAACAAGTACTACCGTGAAATCGATAGAAAAAGGTGCGTATGTGCAGAAGTAATAATAAGATATATAGCATGTAAAACCCATGGATTAGAAAATGAAGCGATACAATTTGATCATAATGAGTATGGAAAACCATTTTTTATAAATCCCAAGAATCATTTTTTTAGTATATCTCATGCTGGAAAATGGGTGGTTTGTGGTTGGAGTCAGAACGAAATAGGTGTAGACGTTGAGTATATGGGCGATAACAGCTTGGAAATTGCAAAAAGGTTTTTTCATGAGTCTGAATATATGGCTATAATGAATCAAGAACCACAGTATCAAAGAGAAATGTTTTATGAACTATGGACATTGAAAGAGAGTTATATTAAGTATAAGGGCAAAGGCCTTTCGATACCACTGAACTCCTTCCAATTTAAAATTGATAAAAACAAGGTATTACTGATTAATAAAAATGAAGATGAAAACAATTTAAATTTCTTTCAATATAAAATAGATGAAAAACATATACTTTCTATTTGTACAGTCGACCCTAGTATTGATTCTATTACGTACATAAAACCAAGTGAGATACTATCACTGTTCCTAGGACAAAATAATACAAAGTTATAATACCGAAAGCTAGCGATCAATCTGCAATTACAGAGGGGTCGCTTTCTTTTTGAGAATTGTA